>JAJFMR010000499.1 GCA_020696915.1 Rhizobiaceae bacterium
GCCGCCGCGAGCCGGCGGCGCGAAGCGAGCAGCAGACCCAGCGCCGCCAGGCAGCAGGCTGCGACCGGGAAGACGATCCAGTTCAGCATGTCCCAGCCATATGCGTTGTAGACGGCGCCCGACATCAGCGAGCCGAAGGCGACGGAACCGAACAGGATGCAATCGTGCAGGCCCTGCACCTTGCCTTTCTCCGAATCCCGATAGGCGCCGGCAACCATTGCCGTCGCTCCGATGAAGGCGAAGTTCCAGCCCAGTCCGAGAAGCACCAGGGCGGTCCAGAACTGCCACAGCGCCAGCCCCGACAACGCCACGATCGCGCAGCCGACGAGCAGCAGAAGGCCGGCAGCCATGATGGTTTCCTTCCCGAAGCGGGAAATCAGGCCACCCGTGAAGAAGCTCGGCGCAAACATCGCCATGATGTGAAAGGAAATGCCCATCGCAGCCTCGTCCGGGGACAGGCCGCAGCCCACCATGGCGAGGGGCGCCCCCGTCATGACGAAACTCATGAGGGCATAGGAGCCGACTGCGCATGCCAGTCCGACTGCGAAATCGGGCTGCGCGACGATGACGCCGAGAGGCCTTGCCGAAGCCTCCCCGGCCGGCGAAGACGCGGACGGTCTTGCGTTCAGCGGGAGGAAGCAGAGGATCAGGGCGCCGGCCGCCGCAAGCCCGATGATCGCCGCAAAGGACCCCGCAAACATGACCGGAAAGAATACGTCACGGGTGAAGATGACGATCTGCGGGCCGATGATCGCGGTGAACACGCCGCCGGCAAGGACGAAGGAGATGGCGCGTGCCTTGAATTCGCGCGGGGCGTTGTCTGCGGCGGCAAAGCGAAACTGCTGCACGAAAGCGCCGCCGAGCCCGACGACCAGCAGGCCGGCGGCGAACATCCAGAAGCTGGACTGGAACAGCGCGAGTGTCGCCCCGAGGCCGCCGAGCGCCGTCACCAGCGTGCCCGCCATAAACCCACGGCGCTGCCCGAGCCATCTGATCAGCGCCGCGGCGGGTATGGCGCCGAGTGCTACGCCGACGTTGAATCCGGTAACCGGGGCGGTGGCCAGTGACTTGTCCGGACCGAGCAGCTGATAACCGGCCAACGCCCCGATCGAGATGGCGATCGGGGCCGCCGAACCGACGACCGCCTGGGCTGCGGCCAGCACCAGGGCGGCGCGCCGGGCCTGCCCGGCTTTGCGGTCGATCGTCATTCAGTGCCCCGGCCGCGGCCCTCGCCTCTGACCGTCCGGGCGACGCGATCGAGAACTCCATTGACCAGTTTGGGCTCATCCGCAGAGTAGAATGCCTTGGCGATGTCGATATATTCCGAGACGATGACGGCCACGGGCACGTCGTCCCGTGCGATCAGTTCGAAAACGCCGGCCCGCAGGATCGCCCGCAGCGTCGAATCGAGCCTCGACAGCGGCCAATCTTCGGGCAGCGCTTCGCGGATAGCCGGATCGATGATCTTCTGGTTTTCGACGACACCTGAAAGGATGGCGCGGAACCATTGCGCGTCGGCCTCGCGGTAGAGGGCGCCATCGACTTCCTTGCCAAGCCGGAAGGCCTCGTATTCCGCGGCGATCTCCAGAAGGCCGCTGCCGGCGACATCCATCTGGTAGAGCGCCTGGACAGCCGCCAGCCGGGCGGCGCCCCGCTTGTTCGCCTGCCGGATGACCGGCTGACCGCCGTCGACGGACTGGGTCACCCTCAGGCTCCGAACCGTTGGCGCAAGGCGATCATGGTGAGCGCCGCGCGCGCTGCGAAACCTCCCTTGTCACCCTCGGAGCGCCGGGCGCGTGCCCAGGCCTGATCTTCGTTCTCGGTGGTGAGTATGCCATTGCCGATGGCGAGCGATTCCTCGGTAGCCAGGTTCATGAGGGCGCGCGCCGATTCGTTGGCGACGACATCGAAATGATGCGTCTCGCCGCGGATGACGGCGCCGAGCGCTACGAACCCGTCATAGTCGACCCCGCCCGCCTCGGCGCCGTCGAGGGCAAAGGATATGGCTGCCGGAATCTCCAGCGCGCCAGGCACGGTGGCCAGATCGTAGATGGCGCCCGCCGCCTCGAGCGCGGCTTTCGCGCCGTCGAGGAGAGCGTCCGCAAGACCATCGTAGAAGCGTGCCTCGATGATCAGCAGGTGTGGTCTTGCTTGGTTGGTCATGTGGCACTCCGGGTCGCGTTGAATTAGGACGAGACGGACCCCGCTGCAAGCCGCGGAGCACCACGTCACATGTTTGCTACGGGAATCCGGCCCAATGCGCAGGGCGGCGCGGACGCCCCGCGGGTGCTGCGGAGAGTGCCGGCCGGCGCATTGGGCCGGTCAGGGTTCCGTCGCGGCGGCTTCGGCGAGTCGCGCCGCATAGCGTGCCATCGTGTCCACCTCGATATTGACCCGATCGCCGGTCCGTCGCTCACCCCACGTGGTCACGCCGAGCGAATGCCGGATCAGGAGGACGTCGAATTGCCGTCCGCGGACCCCGTTCACCGTCAGCGAAGTCCCGTCCAGTGCGACGGATCCCTTGGCGGCTATGAACCTTGCGAGGCTGGCCGGAGCCTCCAGCCGGAACCGCACGGCGTCGCCTTCCTGGTCGAGGCCGGTGATCTCGGCGGTACCGTCGACATGCCCCGATACGATATGCCCGCCAAGCTCGTCGCCGACCTTCAGAGCCCGCTCGAGGTTGACCCGCGCGGTCAGGCAGATTCCACCGCAGCAGATCGAAGCCCCGAGCGAAATGCCGGCCGGGTCGTGGCGCGTCTCGATTCTCAGCCTGACACCTTCCGGCAGAGGGGTCAGAGCTATGACCGTTCCGATATCGGTCACGATGCCGGTAAACATCCGCCGTCCCTGGTCCATTCCGAATAGTGGTCCTCGCCGTAGCGGGCTTCGCGCCGCAAGCCGAACCCCTCAGGTATGGAGGCGCGGTCGATCGGTGCGGCAATGCCGCCCTCGCCGATCGGCGACGGCCCGTAATAGAGCCGAATCCTGTCGACCAGCCCTTCTTCGAGGAAATACCCGGCGGTCGCAGCGCCGCCTTCGACGACGACGCTGGCCATTCCCTGCGCGGCGAGATCCTCGAGCAGTTCCGGCAGCGCGATGCGCCCGCCGACGGTTTCGGTGGCCAGAACGCGCGCCCCCGCCGTCTCGAGCGCCGCCCGGCGTCGCGGGTCGGCGTCGGCCGACGCCGCAATGAATAGCGGCACGCTGCCGGCCGACCGCACGAGTTTCGAGGAAAGCGGC
>JAJFMR010000095.1 GCA_020696915.1 Rhizobiaceae bacterium
GGCGGCGTGATGCCGAGGCCTTGCAGGACTGCGGCGAGCGCGCGGTCGTGCAGTGGTTCGCTGTCGACCAGCGTCCCGTCCATGTCCCAGAAAACGGCTTTCGGCAGCATGCATCCTCTTAGATGGTTTGCCGCCGGAGATAAACCTGTGGGCGGCAATGGCAGTCAAACACGCACGGAATCGGCCTCGGGTCCAGCGATACGACTGGGCAAATGTACATCGACGTTGGCAATTGCGCAGCCTCGCCCCGCATGCGACACTGTCGACGGCAGGGCACCTGGTACGAATAGGGGACCTAAATCGGCGATCGTCTTGCCTGCAACAGGTTGGAAGGGCGATGAACGTTCGGGAAAGCAGTCCGAGGCTGGACGAGGCGGCCCGCGCCGGCTGGCTCTATTACGTTGCCGGCAACACCCAGGACCAGATTGCCGGCAAGCTTGGCGTTTCCCGTCAGACGGCGCAGCGGCTGGTGTCGCTTGCCGTATCGGAGGGCCTCATCAAGGTCAGGGTCGACCATCCGATCGCCAGCTGCCTCGATCTCGGCGCCCGCCTGCGTTCGCGGTTCGCGCTCGATCTCGTCGAGGTGGTGCCGAGCGATCCGGACTCCTCGTCGACGACACTGGGAGTCGCCGCTGCGGCCGCCGCCGAGATCGAGCTGCGGCTTCGCGCCAGCGAGCCCGTGGTGATGGCGATCGGCACGGGGCGGACGCTGAAGGCGGCGATCGAGCAGCTGCCGCCGATGGAATGCCCGCAGCACAAGGTGGTCTCGCTGACCGGAAATATCGCGCCCGATGGCTCCGCGGCCTTCTACAACGTCATCTTCACCATGGCGGACAGGATAAAGGCGAGATCCTTCCCGATGCCGCTACCCGCCATTGCGTCCTCGCGGGAGGAGCGCGAGATGCTGCATGCGCAGCCGCTCATCCAGCGGACGCTGGCGCTCGCCGCCGAGGCCGACATCACCTTCGTCGGGGTCGGCGACCTTGGCCCCGGGGCGCCGCTCTACGAGGATGGCTTCATCACCGACTCCGAGCTGAAGGCGCTGCAGAAGGCCGGGGCAGTGGGCGAGATCGTCGGCTGGGCTTTCGATCGCGACGGCAAGCTGATCGAGGGAATCACCAACGAGCGGGTTGCCTCCGCACCCATCCCTTCCCGCGAACGCTCGCTTGTCGTGGCGCTCGCCATGGGCGAACGCAAGCTGCCGGGCATGCTTGCAGCGGTGACGCGGCGCCTTGTCAACGGCCTGATAACCGACGAACGGACGGCCGCGGCCCTGTTGTCCTGACCGGAGGTCACGCCGCGGCGGCGCGCCGCAGAACGAGTTCGGAGCCGTGCGGCACGATCCTGACGTTCACCGGCCGCGCGCTGCCGCGAATGGTGATCTCGCGCGCCTCGAAAGGCGTCAGGTCGGCGCCCGACAGCCTGGCCGCGTCCTCCGATATCACGATCGCCGCATCGAACTCCTTGGCCGTCGCTTCGAGCCGGCTCGCGACATTGACGGTGTCGCCGATTGCCGTAACGCCGAGTGTTCCGCCATAGCCCATGGTGCCGACGATGGCCGGCCCGGCGTGGATGCCGATCGCCACCCGTAGCGGCGGGCTCAGCTCGCCCGCCAGTTCGGTTCCGAGCCGCGCCAGGTCGTCGAGAATGGCGGCCGCTGCGGCGAGCGCCTCCCGGCATGCCTCCTCCTTCGACGAATCGAGCCCGAACAGCGCCATGGCGCCGTCGCCGATGAACTTGTCAAGGCGGCCGCCCGCCTTTTCCACGGCCTTGCCGACGATCGCGAAATAGCGGTTCAGCAGGAACACGACGTCATAGGGCAGCCGGTGGTCGGCGAGCGCGGTAAACCCGCGGATGTCGCAAAACAGCACCGCGATCTCCTGCTCGCGGCCGGGCGCCGTGTGGCGGTGCGCGCCGGGCGTCGTGCGCTCGGCGGCGGCAAGCAGCGGCAGCACGGAGAGGCTGTGGGAAGGCCTGAGCTGGCAGGCGAGCCGCACATCGGGCGCGGCATGGATGCGCAGCAGCGTCGTGGCCTCGACGGCGTCGACAGGCGGCAGCTGCTTCAGGCCCTCGGTCACCCGGATCCGGCATGTCGAGCAGCGGCCTCTGCCGCCGCAAGCCGAAAAGTGCGGGATGCCGCCGATGCGGCTTGCCTCGAGCACGCTGGTGCCCTTCGGCACGCTGACGCGCTGGCCGCTTTCGTAGTCTATCTGGACGAGATCCCGGCGCTCGCGGCGCTGCCGCCATGCCCTGAGCAGGAGGACCAACGCGACGGCGCCCGCGAAAACCCCGTAGATCGTGCTGGTGATCAGATCCTTCTGGTCGAGAGCAACCGGGATCAGCGACTGGTCGACAGTCGGCGGGAGCGGCGGGCGCTCCATCGTCGCGACGGCCCGGCCGAGATCGGTGAAGCCGAGCAGCGCAAGCACCGGCACGAGCACTGCGGCGATGAGCAGCCATGGCGCCGCGGCGGGGTACCAGGGCCGGAACCGCAGCCAGAAGTGGAGGCCGAGGCAGCCATGCGCCCAGACGATCAGCAGCGCCAGGACCTGCCTTGCGCCAACTTGCGGCGTGGTGACCCAAAGCGCCCTCGCCACGAACTCATAGGTGTCCTCGATACCCGTCAGTTCATGAAAAACCCGGGTCCCGATGACATGCTCGGCGAGCAGCAGCGGGATGAGCAGGCCAAGCAGCGTCTGCAGCGCTTCCCTTGCCGGCATCGCGAAGGTGCGCCTGAGATAAAGCGACCGCAGCACCAGCGTCACATGGACGAGCACGGCGCCGTAGAGGACGAGCGTCGCCGGCGGGTTCCGCCAGACCGCCAGGAACCACAGCCGTCCCGCCTCGGCGGCTGCCAGCGACACCAGCCCGAGCGCATGGTTGGCGAGGTGCATCGTCACGAAGCAGAACAGCACCAGGCCGGAAAAAAGCCGTGCGGAGCGCAGCACTGTCTCGAACGCCGGGCCCGCTGCCGGCTTCGGCGGCGGCGGCCTGTTCGCGGAAGCGGCGCGCTGTTGCATGCCGCCAGATTGGCAGGCTCCGTGTCCGTCAGCAATGGCTGTCCGGCAGCCCGCTCCCGGAGGGCGGCGGGTGGATGCCGCCCGTCTCTGTCACGCGTGGCGACCCGCCGGATCGTTGCCGTCGAGAAAGCCCATGTCGCGCTTCAGATGGTCGGGCAGGGTCCGCTCGTCGAGCCGTGCGCGCCGCCGCCGGCGCTGGCGTCCGGCAAACAGGGCAGCCATCCGGGCGCCCCAGTTCCGGCCATGCCGTCGCGTGCCGGCCTTCTGCAGTGCAAATGACTCTGCCATTCGATTTGCCGGCCCTTTCGAGCCGCTCCTGATTGATGCGTTGCGATGGAATTTCGGTGCGAAGCGCTTATGTTTCCAATCGAAAGTCGATCATCACCCATAAGGCAGTTTGATTCATGCCGACGTCAGAGCTTCCGCCGCTTGCGGCCATCCGGGTGTTCGAAGCGGCCGCCCGGCACCTGAGCTTCACCCGCGCGGCAGCCGAGCTCGGCATGACGCAGGCTGCGGTCAGCTATCAGATCAAGATCCTGGAAGAGCGCGTCGGAGCACCGCTCTTCCTGCGCCTGCCGCGGCAGGTGAAGCTCACCGAGACCGGGGCCGGGCTGGCTCCCGCGGTCAGCGATGCCTTCGAGCAGTTGCGCGTCGCCTATGCCGGCGCGCGTGGGGCGGGACGGGCGACGCTCGTCATCACGACGGTGCTGACCTTCGCGTCGAACTGGCTGTCACGGCATCTCGGCTCGTTCCAGATCGCCAACCCCGACATTGCCGTTCGCCTCGACACGACCAGTCGCATGGTGGATTTTGCGCGCGAGGAGGTCGACGTCGCCATACGCTCCGGTACGGGCGAATGGCCCGGCGTCGCTGCGCATCTCCTCTTCGCCGCGGACTTCACGCCGATGCTCGGCCCGAAACTCGCCGCACGCGTGAAGACCCCGGCCGATCTCCTGGAACTGACCCTTCTAGACGCAGGCGACCCCTGGTGGCGGCAGTGGTTCACGGCCGCCGGCCTGCCCATCGAAGCCCTCTCCGGGCGGCCCGATACGCGGCTCGGCTCGCAGGCTTACGAGGCCAGCGCCGCCATGGCCGGGCACGGCGTGGCCATCCTCACCAAGGCCTTCTATGCCGCCGAGATCGCCGAGGGGCGGCTCGTGCAGCCCTTCGATCTGGTCTGTGGCGATGGTCACGGCTACTGGCTGGCCTACCCGCACGCCCGGCGCAACGTTCCGAAGATCCGGGCTTTCCGCGACTGGCTGCTCGCGGAGATTTCCGCACCGCCGCCCGGACGCTGATTTGAGCCAAGAGTGGAATTCCGTATCGGGTGATCGCCACACTGCACCTGCAGGCGGATGAGGCCGTTTCGGGTGCGGAGCGCCTGACGGACACGACGGCAAGGGCGCCGGTCATGCTGCAATGCAGCATCGGAATCGTCTTGACAGGCGACAAGCGAACCGAATAATTGCTCATTACCAAAGCAAATGCTCATCTGTATCCATGGGAGGAGTCACTGATGAAACTGCGCACGCTCATTCTGGGCCTGTGCTCCGCCAGCGCGTTTGCGCTAGCGGCGCGGGCCGAATCGATCACCATCGCCACCGTCAACAACGGTGACATGATCCGCATGCAGAAATTGACGGACGACTTCACCTCGAAGAATCCCGATATCGAGCTGCAATGGGTGACGCTCGAGGAGAACGTCCTCCGCGAGCGCGTCACCACCGACATTGCCACCAAGGGCGGCCAGTACGACGTGATGACGATCGGAACCTACGAGGTTCCGATCTGGGCCAAGCAGGGCTGGCTGCTGCCGCTCGACAATCTCGGCGCTGACTACGACGCCGCCGACATCATTCCGGCGATCGCCGGCGGCCTGTCGGTGGACGGCAAGCTCTATGCCGCCCCCTTCTACGGCGAGAGTTCCTTCATCATGTACCGCAGGGATCTGATGGAGAAGGCGGGACTGACGATGCCCGAAGCGCCGACCTGGGAGTTCGTCGCCGACGCGGCGCGCAAGATGACCGACCGCGCCGCCGACATCAACGGCATCTGCCTGCGCGGCAAGGCCGGCTGGGGCGAGAACATGGCCTTTCTGACGGCCACCGCCAATTCCTTCGGCGCGCGCTGGTTCGACGAGAAATGGGTGCCGCAGTTCGACCAGCCGGAATGGAAGAACACGCTGGACTTCTACGTCAAGCTGATGAACGACGCCGGCCCGCAGGGCGCCTCCTCGAACGGCTTCAACGAGAACCTGGCCCTGTTCCAGCAGGGCAAGTGCGGAATGTGGATCGACGCCACCGTCGCGGCTTCCTTCGTCTCGAACCCCAAGGATTCGACCGTCGCCGACAAGGTCGGATATGCGCTGGCCCCCGACAACGGCCTTGGCAAGCGCGGCAACTGGCTGTGGGCATGGTCGCTTGCCATTCCGGCCGGCACCCAGAAGGCCGACGCCGCCCAGAAGTTCGTCGCCTGGGCAACCAGCAAGGAGTATCTGGCGCTGGTCGCCTCGAAGGAGGGCTGGGCCAACGTGCCGCCCGGAACGCGGACTTCGCTCTACGAGAATCCGGAGTACCAGGCCGCGGCGCCGTTCGCCAAGATGACGCTGGATTCGATCAATGCCGCCGATCCGACCAGCCCGACGGTAAAGCCGGTGCCCTATGTCGGGGTGCAGTTCGTCGCCATCCCCGAGTTCCAGAGCCTCGGCACGACGGTCGGCCAGCTGTTCTCGGCGGCACTTGCGGGACAGATGTCGGTCGATGACGCCCTTGCCCAGGCGCAGCAGGTGACCACCCGCGAGATGACCAGGGCGGGCTACATCAAGTAGCCCGGGCAGCATCCTCCCGGTGCCAGGCCGCCCGGTCCCCGGGCCGGGCGGCCACCCCGGCTACCTTGCAGAACGCCGACGTTTTTTTCAGTCCAGGGCGCCGATCATGGCCACTCGACAGACACGCACGCTCGCCCGCTCGATGATGGCGCCCTCGGTCATCCTGCTGCTGGCCTGGATGATCGTGCCGCTGGCGATGACGCTGTGGTTCTCGTTCCTGAACTACAATCTGCTCAACCCGGCCAACGTGAGCTTCGCCGGCCTCTTCAACTACCAGTATTTCTACACCGACCCGGCGTTCTTCCAGTCGATCTGGAACACGCTGCTCCTGGTCGGGGGGGTGCTTCTCATCACCGTCATCGGCGGCGTCGCCCTGGCCCTGCTGCTCGACCAGCCGATCTTCGGCCAGGGCATCGTGCGCATCCTGATGATCTCGCCCTTCTTCGTGATGCCGCCGGTCGCCGCGCTGGTCTGGAAGAACATGATCATGCATCCGGGCTATGGCGTGCTGGCCGATATCGCCCGCTGGCTCGGCGTCCAGCCAATCGACTGGTTCGCGCAATATCCGCTCGTGTCGATCATCATCATCGTCGCCTGGCAGTGGCTGCCTTTCGCGACGCTGATCCTGCTCACTGCGCTTCAGTCGCTGGACGCCGAGCAGAAGGAGGCGGCCGAGATGGACGGCGCCGGTTTCGTCAGCCGTTTCATTTATCTGGTCGTGCCGCACCTGGCGCGCGCCATCACCGTCGTCATCCTCATCCAGACGATCTTCCTGCTCGGCGTCTATGCCGAGATCCTGGTCACCACCAATGGCGGCCCCGGCTATGCGTCGACCAACCTGCCCTTCCTGATCTACCGGACCGCGCTGCTCGGCTACGATGTGGGCGGTGCCTCGGCGGGCGGGGTCATCGCCATCGTGCTTGCCAACATCGTCGCCATCTTCCTGATGCGCGCCGTCGGCAAGAACCTCGACCGTTAGGAGGCCGGCCATGGCCCGCGCCGTTTCCACCCGCACGAAGATCGGCTTCAGCATCGCCGCCTGGCTGATCGCGCTGCTGATCTTCTTCCCGATCCTCTACACGATCATCACCTCCATCAAGACCGAGGCGGAAGCGATCGCCGGCTTCGACCTGATCCCCTCCGTCACCTTCGAGAACTACGTCGAGGTCCAGACGCAGCGCGACTACTTCAAGCCGTTCATGAACTCGGTGATCGTTTCGGTCGGATCGACGCTGCTCGGCTGTCTGGTCGCCATCCCCGCGGCCTGGTCGATGGCGTTCGCGCCCACCAAGCGGACCAAGGACATCCTGATGTGGATGCTGTCGACCAAGATGATGCCGGCGGCAGCGGTGCTGGTGCCGATCTACCTGCTCTTCCGTGATTCGGGCCTGCTCGACTCGCGCATCGGGCTCACCGTGATGCTGATGCTGATCAACCTGCCGATCATGGTCTGGATGCTCTACACCTATTTCCGCGAGATACCGGTCGAGATCCTCGAGGCGGCGCGCATGGACGGCGCCTCGCTCTGGAACGAAATCGTTTACGTGCTCACCCCGATGGCGGTGCCGGGCATCGCCTCGACCGCCCTCCTCAACATCATCCTGGCGTGGAACGAGGCGTTCTGGACCATCCGACTGACGACCACCGACGCCGCACCGCTCACCGCCTTCATAGCCTCATTCTCCAGCCCGCAGGGCCTGTTCTGGGCAAAGCTTTCGGCCGCCTCGACGCTGGCCATCGCGCCGATCCTGATCATGGGCTGGTTCTCGCAACGGCAGCTGGTGCGCGGCCTGACGTTCGGCGCCGTGAAATAGCACGCCGCAGCACCGCTGCCGGGGAGGAAAGCATGGGAACCATCACGCTCGGCAAAGTCAGCAAGTCGTTCGGCGCGACCGTCATCATCCCGGAGATCGACCTCAAGATAGAGGACGGCGAATTCGTCGTCTTCGTGGGTCCGTCGGGATGCGGCAAGTCGACCCTGCTGAGATTGATCGCCGGGCTCGAGGACACCAGCGGCGGCACCATCACCATCGACGGGCGCGACGTCACCGGCGAGGCCCCGGCCAGGCGCAAGCTCGCCATGGTGTTCCAGTCCTACGCGCTCTACCCGCACATGACGGTGCGCAACAACATCGCGTTCCCCCTGAAGATGGCGGGCGAGGAAAAGCCGGTCATCGAGCGGAAAGTGACGGAGGCGGCGCGCGTCCTCAACCTCACCGATTACCTCGACCGCCGGCCCGGGCAGCTGTCCGGGGGCCAGCGGCAGCGCGTCGCCATCGGCCGCGCCATCGTCCGCCAGCCTTCGGCCTTCCTGTTCGACGAGCCACTGTCGAACCTCGATGCGGCATTGCGCGGCACGATGCGGCTGGAGATCAGCGAACTGCACCAGCAGCTCGGCACAACGATGATCTACGTCACCCACGACCAGGTCGAGGCCATGACCATGGCCGACAAGATCGTCGTCCTCAACGCCGGGAGGATCGAGCAGGTCGGCTCTCCCATGGATCTCTACCGCAAGCCGCGCAACCTCTTCGTCGCCGGCTTCATCGGCTCCCCGAAGATGAACCTGATCATGGGGCCCGAGGCGGCGAAGCGCGGCGCCGACACCATTGGCATCCGGCCCGAGCATCTCGGCATCTCGACGAGCGCCGGTGACTGGCAGGGCAAGGTCGGCGTCGCCGAGCACCTCGGCTCCGACACATTCGTGCACGTCCATACGGAAGGGCTCGGCACGCTCAACGTTCGAACCGACGGCGAGATGGCGGTCAAGCATGGCGACACCGTCTTCCTGACGCCCGATCCGTCCAAGGTGCACCGTTTCGCGGCGGACGGGAGGGCGCTGTGAGCGGCCGGCTCGACGGCAAATCGGCGCTGATCACCGGCGCGGCGCGCGGCATCGGCCGTGCCTTCGCCGAAGCTTTCGTACGCGAAGGCGCAACCGTGGCGATCGGCGACATCGACATCGAAAGCGCCGCCGCCACGGCAGCTCATATCGGCGCTTCCGCCTATGTCGTTCCGCTCGACGTCACCGATCCGGCCTCCATCCGGGAGGCGATCGGCGCGGTCGAGCAACGGAGCGGCGGCATCGACATTCTCGTCAATAACGCGGCGCTGTTCGATCTCGCTCCGGTCGTCGAGATCACCCGCGAAAGCTATGACAGGCTGTTCGCGGTCAACGTTGCGGGCACGCTGTTCTGCCTGCAGGCTGCGGCGCGCTCGATGATCGCCCGCGGCAAGGGCGGCAGGATCATAAACATGGCGAGCCAGGCCGGCAGACGCGGCGAGGCGCTGGTCGCGGTCTATTGCGCGACAAAGGCTGCCGTCATTTCGATCACCCAGTCGGCCGGGCTCGATCTCATCAGGCACGGCATCAACGTCAATGCGATCGCGCCCGGTGTGGTCGACGGCGAGCACTGGGCCCATGTCGACGCGCTGTTTGCCCGCTACGAGAACAGGCCGCTCGGCGAGAAGAAGCGCCTGGTCGGCGAGGCGGTGCCCTATGGC
>JAJFMR010000500.1 GCA_020696915.1 Rhizobiaceae bacterium
TGTCGAACCCGGAACCACATTCGGCATCGACTGAAGTGGCGACGACACCGGCCAGCCGGATTTTCCTGGCGTCTTTTTCGATCAATCCGGCGGCGCTGAGCGTCGGCAGGTGAATGAGCTCGGACCGTGTGCCGGAAGCTGGACCAGGAGCAGCCGCCATCACCGATGCTGCCGGGCCGCGCTTGCCAACGGGAGTGTCGGGCATGGCGGCAGCGCCAGATACTGCGTTTCCCGGCGACCTGTCGGGGGCGGTCCCGGCGATGCTGCCGGCATCCAGGTTCTGCGCGGTCGCAACACCGTTCATTCCGGCAACGGCGAGGAATGCGCCGAGCGCCACCTTCCACCAGGTTCTTCGCAAGCCAGTGTCCATCCTGGTCTCCCTCCGATTGATCACAGGGCAGACCAGAATAATTACCATTTCCCTAAGCAACGGCCAGTGATGATGTCGGCCGGGGGCGGAGCGGGACCTGAGGTTCAATGCCGGAACATGGAGTGTTGCGCGCGGCCGAATATCTGCGCCCGGCTCGTCTCAGGTCCGATGAGGCAGTGCCCGGCGCGGCCGACAAGGCCTAATCGGCGCGGCGGCCCGCAGCATCGAAAAAGTGCAGCCGGTCGGGCGCTATCGACAGCCCCAGACTGGCCCCCTCTTTCGGCGCCTCGCCGTCATGCGCCACGAGGAACGTCTGGCCGCCGGACAATTCCACGTGCAGCAGCGAGGACGCTCCCGTGTACTCGCTGATCAGCACCTTGCCGCGGACCAGGCCCGCTCCGGGCTCCGTCAGCCGCAAATGTTCCGGGCGCATTCCAACATCGCTGGCGGAGTGCGGCTGGCCGGGGAGCGCGGCCGCCAGGGCGCCGACAGGCAGTATGTTCATCCGGGGACTGCCGATGAAGCGGGCGACGAACAGATTTTCCGGCCGCTCGTAGAGATCGCGCGGCGAGCCCACCTGTTCGACCACGCCGTCACGCAGCACGACGATCTTGTCGGCGAGCGTCATCGCCTCGATCTGGTCGTGGGTGACATAGATCATGGTGTTGCCCAGCCGCTTGTGCAGGGAGGCGATTTCGGAGCGCATGTGCACGCGCAGCTCCGCGTCGAGATTGGACAGCGGCTCGTCGAACAGAAACACCTCCGGCTCCCCGACGATGGCTCGCCCGATGGCAACGCGCTGACGCTGTCCGCCCGACAGCTCGCGCGGCAACCTTTCGAGCATGGTTTCCAGCTTCAGCGTCGCGGCGGCGGCCTCGACGCGCCGGCGCCGTTCCTCGACCGAAACGCCGCGCACCTTGAGGCCAAAGCCCATATTGTCGCGGACGGTGAGGTGCGGGTACAGCGCATAAGACTGGAACACCATCGCGACGCCGCGCCTGGCCGGCTGCACTTCGTTCATTACCCGGCTTCCGATCATCAGCCTGCCGGCTGTTATGTCTTCGAGCCCGGCTATCATCCTGAGCAGTGTGGACTTGCCGCAGCCCGAGGGGCCGACGAACACGCAGAATTCGCCCTCCCCGACATGGAGGTCGATCCCACGGATCACTTCCGTCTTGCCGAAGCGTTTGCGGACGCTGCTGAGTGTCAGGCTGCTCATGTATCTTCACGGGCACGGTTTGGACCGGCGGCGCCGGCCCTGAAGTCTGTTCTTCCCGGACGGACGGAAGGCCTTCGCACGATCCTCTCACCCGGCGCCATCGGCCGTTCAGCCCTTGACGCCGGAGAGAGCGAAGCTCTCGATGATTTGCCGCTGGGCGATCAGGTAGACGATCAGGATCGGCACGACCGCGAGGCTGGTGGCAGCCAGCTGCAGGTGCCACAGCGGCGAACCGTACGGATCGGTGTAGTTCGACAGCGCCAGCGGCAGGGTGAACTTGTCGAGCGACGAGACGAAGATCAGCGGCTCCAGAAAGAGGTTCCAGGAATTGAGGAAGGTGATGATGGCGACGGCCGCGAGCGCCGGGCGCGACATCGGCAGCGCGATGCGCCACCAGACGCCGAAGCGCGACAGCCCGTCCATCTTTCCCGCCTCTTCCAGTTCCCGGGGCAGCACGAGGAAATATTGCCGCATCAGGAAGGTCGCCATGATTCCCTGCGGGCCGAAGACCGGCAGCAGGATGAGCGGCCAGTGCGTGTCCATCAGCCCTGCCCAGCGCATCAGAAAGAAGTTCGGGATGATGGTCACCTCCTCGGGCACCATGAGGGCCGAAACGAGAAAGAGGCCGATCAGGGCGGCGCCGGCGAAGCGCAGCCGCGCCAGCGCGTAGCCCGTCAGCGAGGAAAAGACGAGCGTGAGGGCGGTGACGCCGAGCGCGATGTAAAGCGAGTTGAAATACTGGCGTGCAAACGGCTGATGGGTGAACACGTCGGCGATGTTCGACAACTCCCACTGGCGGGGGATCAGACTCGGCTGGCCGAAAATCTCGCTCGGATCCTTCAGTCCGGACGAAACCATCCACAGGAACGGAAATGCGAAGGGGATGGCGACCACGCCGAGTGCGACCGTCCAGCAGACCCGGTTCACGATCCGCAGCTGGCGCCGCGTCATCGCCATCAGGTATCCCTCCGGCGCAGCGCGAGCTGCGCCACGGTCAGCGCCATCACGATCACGAACATGATCATGGCGAGAGCCGAGGCGTAGCCGACGTCGAAGAACTCGAAGCCCTGCCGGTAGATGTAGA
>JAJFMR010000501.1 GCA_020696915.1 Rhizobiaceae bacterium
GCCAAAACACAAGCGCGGCATCAACGCCCCAACGGAAACGCCCATGCTCATTCCCATCGCCGACGTGCCGCGCTGGTATGCCGAACGGAAGCCAAAGGACACCATCGCGGTCAGTCACGGCGCTGATGCCATCACCTGGGAGCAGCTCGAGCGCAATGCCAACCGTCGCGCGCGGGCATTTGCGGCCAAGGGCGTCAAGCCCGGGGATTTCGTCGCCATCGGGCTGCCCAACAGCAATGCGTTTTTCGAGACCACGTTTGCGGTGTGGAAATGCGGCGCAACACCGACGTCGCTGACGTGGCGGCTGCCGCGCGGCGAGGCCGCCGCCGTGCTCGACATCCTCAAGCCATCACTGGTGGTCGGCGGCCAGCCCGACTGGAATGCGCCGAATTCGCTGCCCGCCGATTTCGTGCCGAACGGCTTTTCCGACGAGCCCGTCAACAATCCCGTGGCGCGCTACTGGAAGGCGATGACCAGCGGCGGCTCCACCGGCCGGCCGAAAGTAATCCTCGATCACCGGCCCGCCGTGATCGATACCGCCGGTCCTGCGGCGCTCGGCATGCCGCTCGGCGCTTCCCTGCTCAATCCCGGCCCGCTCTACCACAACGCCCCGTTCATCGTGTCGCACACCGCGCTGTTCCACGGCGGACGCGTCACCGGCCTCGTCAAATTCGACGCCGAGGAATGCCTGCGCATGATCGAGGCCAGCCAGGTGCAGTGGGTCAATTTCGTGCCCACCATGATGCACCGGATCTGGGCGCTGCCCGATGAAGTACGCAACCGCTACGACCTGTCGAGCCTGCAGATCGAGTTTCACATGGCAGCCCCGATGCCGCCATGGCTGAAGGAAAAATGGATCGAGTGGCTGGGGCCCGAGCGCATCTACGAACTCTATGGCGGCACCGAAGCCCAGGGCGCCACGATCATATCGGGCGTCGAATGGCTGACGCACCGCGGCTCGGTTGGCAGGATCGGCGACACCGCGCGCCTGCGCATCATCGGCGCAGACGGCAACGAGGTCCCGACCGGGGAAACCGGCGAGATCTATTTGCTGCCCAATGATGGTCCCGGCTCCACCTATCATTACCTCGGCGCCGAGCCGAAGCGCCGCGCCGATGGCTGGGAATCGCTCGGCGATATCGGAAGGCTCGATGCGGAAGGCTATCTCTATCTCGGCGACCGCCTCGCCGACATGATCCTGCGCGGCGGCGCCAACATCTATCCGGCGGAAGTCGAGGCCGCGGTGACCGAACATCCCGCGGTGCGCTCCTGCGTCGTCGTCGGTCTGCCCGATCCGGAATTCGGGCAGCGCGTGCACGCCATCCTCGAACTCGACGAGGCCACGAACGCGCAAGCCGTGGCCGACGGCATGGCCACATTCCTGGCTGACCGGCTCAGCCGCTACAAGCACCCGGAAAGCTTCGAGGCCGTCACCATCGGCCTGCGTGACGATTCCGGCAAGGTCCGCCGCACCTTGCTGCGGGACGAGCGCGCAGCATGGCTGAGGGAAAAACGCGAATTTCGGATCATGCCGCAGCGGACAACGGCGAAGGTGGAATGAGCGCCCGCGCCGGCACCGGAAATGTCCGGATCCGCCGGGTCCTTAACCAATTGCTAACCATATTGCTCCCTGAATACGCTCTGGTTTCCGGAGCGACTTCATGAACCGCAATCAGCGCCGCGCAATGGCGAAAAGCAAGGATCCGCAAAATCTTGCGCGGGTCGCCCGGCTTCACAAGCAAGGCGGCCGGCTCGACAAGGCGGAGCAAACCTACCGCGAAGCCATCGCGCTGGACCCGCGCTGCTACGAGGCGCACAATAATCTCGGCAACCTGCTGCAGGAAGCCGGGCGCATTCCGGAGGCAACCCGGCATTTCGCCCTCGCTTTCCAGATCAATCCCCGGGACGCCGTCGTCGCACTCAATCTCGCCATCGGCCTAGCGGCGCAGAATCACTTCCGGCATGCCGTTACGGTCTATCGCGAAGCCATTGCGCTGAACCCGTCCTACGCCGACGCACAGTCCGGCCTGGCCTACACCCTCACGCAACTTGCCGAATACGAGGAGGCCGAGCGCCATTTCATGGAGGCGCTGAAGATCGATCCGCTGCATTTCGAGGCGCGGGTCAATCTGGGCCTCGCGCTGGTCGATCAAGGCAAGGTCGTCGAGGCGCTCGAGCAGGCTCAAATCCTTTCGCGCGCCGAGACCGCTACCGGATTTCCGCACAAGAGTTTCGGCATCCTGCTCGCACGCGCTGGCTGCCCGGACGGGGCCAGGCTGTGCTTCGAGAACCACCTCGCGCGCAATCCCGGCGACAGGGATGAAATCGCAATGCTGCTGGCCTCCGTCGGCGGCGAACTGCCGTCGCGCGCCACCGACCAGCAGATCTCGCAACTCTACACCGCGCGCGCACACGGGTGGGACAACGGCGCCACCGGACCGACGGGCTATCAGGGCCATCGGCTCGTCGTTGCCGCAATGCTGCAGTTGAAGCCGCTTCGCGTCGACACGATCATCGATGCGGGTTGCGGCACCGGACTGGTGGGCGAGTTGCTGCGCACCGAAAGCCGTCGCCTCATCGGCGTCGACATGTCGGAGCCGATGCTTGCGCAGGCGCGGCAGAAGAACGTCTATGACGAGTTGCATCAAGGCGACCTCATCGCTTATCTGAACG
>JAJFMR010000096.1 GCA_020696915.1 Rhizobiaceae bacterium
TCACTGGACGGCGCGGCTTTTCTGTCTGGCGGTGCTCGCGGCCATGGCAGTTTCGATGCCCGCGGCATTCGGAGACACAGTCGACAAGGCCGGACTGGCGATCTCCCGGTTCGACTTCAGGGATACGTCAGGTGAGCACCGCGATCAGACTGCCGAGCACGCGAGGCGGCTGGAAGACGTGGCTGCAACCTTGCTCGCGACACTTTCCGCGAATGAGAAGATCAGGCCGGGTGCCCTGAACTGCACGAATGGCGGCTGCTCTGCACGAACGTCGGGACTTGAACACCTGTCGGAGGCGGCGGCGGCGGCGGGCGCCCGGTTTCTGCTCGTCGGCGAGGTTCACAAGACGAGCACCCTCGTGGGGTGGATTAAGTTCGCGGTGCTGGATCTGCGAGGCAAAACCGCAACCTGCGACCGATTCCTGACGTATCGCGGCGATACGGACGAGGCGTGGCACAGAGCAGCAGAGTTCGCGGGTCGCGACATCGAACGCAACTGCATCCCGTGACCGAAGCGACGTCTCAGCCGAAAACGATTTGCACTGTACGGTGCGACGCCCTCTAGCCCTGCAGCGCGTTCAGCCTTTCGAGAGCCTCGTCGGCGAGCCTGGTCGTCAGCTCTGCGGCTGGCATGTCGCGGCCGAGCGGGCCAGCCTGGCCGGACCACAGCGGGGTGAACTCGCGCGATCCCTGTGCCTCTGCTTTGGCTCGCAGCGGCACGACATAGTTTGCGGCGTTGGGAAATGCCGGCGTTGCGGGGCTGAGTGGGCCGATCTCCCGGACCAGCCGGTTCTTGATGCCGCGCGCCGGCCGGCCGGTGAAGACATTGGTAAGCACGCTGTCCTCTGCCTGCGCCGACCGCAGAGCGTCACGGTGGAGCGGGGAAATGCGGGCTTCCGGCGTGAACAGGTAAGCCGTCCCGATCTGTACGCCGGCCGCTCCCAGTGCGAAGGCCGCCGCTATGCCGCGAGAGTCCGCAATCCCGCCTGCCGCAATGACCGGAACCGAGACGGCATCGGCGATCTGCGGAACCAGTGCCAGGGTGCCGATCTGCGCGGCAGGGTCGTCCGCGAGAAACATGCCTCGGTGCCCGCCGGCTTCGGCACCCTGAGCAATGACCGCATCGACACCCCTGGCTTCGAGATATCGCGCCTCGGCGACGGTCGTGGCCGAACTCAGGATCCTGGCTCCCGTCTTCCTGACGCGCTGCAGCAGGTCGTCGGCCGGCAAGCCGAAATGGAAGCTCGCCACCTTGGGGCGCACCTCCTCGACCAGCGCGCAGAAGCTCTCATCGAAGGGGTTGCGCGCCACGGGGCTCGACTTGAGAAACTCTACCTCCAGCTCCCTGTAGAAAGGCGCCAGCCGCTCGCCCCACTTCGCCTCTCTCCCGGGATCGGCTGTCGGGAGCCGGTGGCAGAAAAAATTCATGGCAAAGCCGCGGTTGGTGGCTTCCCGGATGCGCGCAACCTGTTCACGGGCCGAGTCAGGACTCAGCATGGCGCAGGGAAGCGAGCCCAGGCCGCCCGCCGCGCATACGGCCGCCGTCAGCTTTCCGTCGTGCGCACCGGCCATAGGTGCCTGGATGATCGGCACATCGAGCTCGAGCAGGTCGAGCAGTCGACGGGATGGCCACCTTTCTCTTTTCATCCTTATGCTCCTTCAGCGGCATTCAGACTTTGCATATGCTCGGTCGGAGAAGCCGAAACAAGTCCGGAAAATGGCCCCGCCTGCAGCCACCCCACGGCTCCTGCCGCCGGCTGTTTTTCTAACCAGATTGCGACGCGCGCCGTAGCCGGCCGGTTCTGGTGCTGCGGGACGGAAGCGGCTGCATTCAGTCCGGCGTGGCCGAACTCGTCGGATGATCCCGCCGGTATTCTACGGGGCTCTTGCCGGTCCAGCGGCGGCAGGCATGACTGAAGGCACTCGGACCATGAAATCCGAGCAGCCAGGCGATCTGCGAAACCGGCAGGTTCCGCTCCCGGAGATAACGAAACGCAAGATCGCGACGGAAAGGACTTAGGTTGGACGATCGTCCCGCTATGGCTTCCTCGCAGCTCCTCAGCATCAACTCGTTGAGAAAGGGATCCTGGCTGGCAACGCCAAGATCGAGCAATGCCGGATCAAGGCATATTTCGTCCGCGGATGCCCCGAATTCCACGGCATCGCCGAAGTGCCGTCTGACTTCCCGCATATCGCCTGACCGATGATGGATGAAGCTGGCGGCAAGGGGCATCACTTTTTGCCCAGCGAGCTGCCGGCACAACCGCAGAAATGCGAGCGACAGGAGTTCCATCTGGTGACGATCCAGATGGCGCGGCACGCCGGTGTAGGAGAGCCCGATGCGGCAGACCGAACCTTTCCTGATCTGCACGACGAGCGCCTCATTGCCGAGCCGAGCGTAGCGCTCCAGCCTGTGAAGCGCATCGCCAAGCCGCTGGGACGAGGCAGCGACATAGTAAAGCATTCCCATTTCGCGCAGGTCGAAATCAGCGGCCAGAGTGAGGCCGATCCAATCGTCCGCAACGGCGTCCGACACGAGCCGGAGGAACTCGATCTGGTCCGCCACGGGAATGCGGTTTCCACGCGCCAACGCTGTAGCCGAGAGGGCCGCCTGCTTCAGCAAAGCGTCGGGGTTGACGCCTCGGCGCTCGAGATGGGAGAGCGCCAACCTACTGGCCAAGCCCGTTGCGGTTGGCGTGGCAATCAGAGCCCGAAGCCTTGGTGCATCCCGTTTGCTCACCGCGTCTGCCCGTTGGAGACCAGCTGTATCTAATTACAGGATTGTGGCGGCCAAGAGCAAGTTTTTGGCATCGTAGAACAAGATAGGTACCTGTTGATCGGGCACAGCTCCGTCCGCGTACGCGTTGCGGAGGAGCAACCTGCGCAGATGTCCGGCGACGCTCTGCCACCCACCCGGCAGTCGTCGCCGGGCATCTTCCTTGAACTTCCGTTCGCCCGGCGCGGTACGGAGGGATGTTGGGAAAGCCAGCGACCATGACACCTGATCAGGCCGGCAAAGACGCCGCCAACACGAATGATGTCCTCTTGGAGGGCGGCCAAGACTTCATCCCTATCGGCGAGGTGGCAAGGCAGTTCGGTGTGACCCTGCGTGCGTTACGCTTTTACGAGGGCAAGGGGCTCCTCAGCGCGCCGCGCGCCGGCTCTACGCGCCATTACTCGCGCGGTGACCGGGCCCGTCTGAAGCTCATCCTGCTCGGCCGCAAGGTCGGCTTCTCGTTGCGTGACGTGAAGCAGATGCTGGATCTTTACGACCCGGTCGGCACCAACGCCAGGCAGTTCCGTCTGGCGTTGGACAAATCGGAAAAGCAGCTGGCTCGTCTGCAGAACCAGCGCCTGGCGATCGAGGACGCCATCAAGGAACTCTCCGACATGATGGCCATGCTGCGCCACATGCTGGCAGAGCCCCCCAACCCGCCTGCTGCCAGATCTTGACGGGTGCAGCGGTGTCTCGTCTGTTCGAGAACGGATTTGAAGCCTACGATCGTGGCGACTATTCCGAAGCGCTGACCTTGTTTCGGCGCGCTGTCGACAAAGGCGATGCAAATGCCGTGTTCCTCATCGGCGTCATATACTTCGAGGGCCGTGGTATCCTGCAGGACTGCTCCGAGGCAGCGAAATGGTTTCACCGTGCGGCCGAGATGGGGGACGTCGAAGCCCAACTCAGTCTTGGCTTCCAGTATCTCAGGGGCCAGGGTGTGCCACGCAATAACGTGTTGGCGCATATGTGGTTCGATCTCGCGGACGCGCATGGCACGGTGGAAGGCGCCAGGGGCCGGGACATAGCATCGCTCAGCATGAGCCGCGATCAACTCGCCGAAGCACATCGCCTGACGCGGGACTGGAAGACGTCTCACAGGTGATACGTCGAATTGTCCACTGGGAGGATAGAACCATGACGTCGCCGCGAGCGAGCAGGCGAGCCGTGCGCAGTCCCGCCGATTTATGCGGTCGCCCTACGTCGGCTTCTGAACGAACATGATGAACAAGTGGTGACACTCGGCGGCTTGCGGAAAGATACTTCCGCGACGACCTCTCGACGGGCCGTTGGTGAAATTGCGCCAGTTCGCCGCGCTGCTGGCCAAGCTGGTCTCCGCCCGCCGTGCAGCCTACCGGGATGAACGCGAGACATCCGAGGAAACGCTGCGGCAGTTGTCCTACGAGCGCATCATCCCAAGGAGGCTGCGGACGTCTTCGATACTCTCCGGAAGGTCGGAAACGACGCCGTGCATGAGGCCATGGGTGATCATCGCAGCGCCCTTGTTCATTGATGTTTGCTCGGTAATAGTTGGCCGGCAACCCGGCTTCGACCGCGGGACGTTTGTACCGCCGCGTGGCCGTCGATGCGAACGGCCGGTCTTCGACAGAAGATAGAGGCCCTTCGCCGAAAGGTGGCCGAGAGCGGCGCTGCCCGCCATGAGGCGGAGGGAGAGGCCCGCGCCCCCCAGAGTCGAGCATCGCCTGAGGCGGGAGACGGGGGCGACATGGGAGCGGCTTGCCCAGGAGACCGAGGTCGACAAGCCGCAGATCAGCAGCTTCGGGAACGCGGCTTGGAGGCCGCCCACGGCACTGGCGTCCGCCCTGCAAAGACCCTGCAGATCCCCTTTGGATCGCTCGCTGCCGCCGCTCCAGGAAGTACTTGATAGGGTAAATTCTGGTGGGCGATGCAGGGATTGAACCTGCGACCCCACCCGTGTGAAGGGTGTGCTCTCCCGCTGAGCTAATCGCCCGCTGCAGGCCCGCGGCCCAAGCGCCCGTGATATAGGATGGCGCTGCCTTCTAAGTCAACAATGACTAACCGTTTCGACGGCCGTAGCCATCAGCCGCTCGGCGAGTTCGACCGTCAGCTCGTCGAAATGCGAGATTATCTTCGAGGGCTCGAAGTCTCGCACATGCCGGTCGGTGTAGCCGAAATCGACGGCAACGACCGGGATGCCCGCCGCCTTGGCGGTGTCGATGTCGGTTGCCGAATCCCCGACCATCAGAGCGCGGCCGGGGTCGCCACCGGCCAGTGCGATGGTTTCGGTGAGGTGGCGCGGGTCCGGCTTCCTGAAGGCGAAGCTGTCCTGCCCGCAGATCGCTGCGAAAAGGTGCGCCATGCCCAGCGAGTGGATGAGCTTTTTAGAGAACGCCTCGGTCTTGTTCGTGCATACGGCAAGCACGTACCCGGCGGCGCGGAACCGGTCGAGCGCGTCGAGCACGCCGGGATAGGGACGGGACCTGCCCGGAATGTTGCTGCCGTAATGATCGAGAAACAGAGCGAAGAGCCGGTCATGTTCCTCGCTGCCGAGCGGCTTACGGCCGGCCTCGTAAGCTCGCTCGATCATCGCCCTTGCGCCGTGCCCGACGAAGCGCCGGAACGACAGCGCGTCGGCGAGCGGAGCGCCTCCGGCACCGAGCGAATGGTTGAGGCTGTCCATGAGGTCCGGTGCCGTATCGACCAAAGTACCGTCGAGATCGAAACAGATGATCGGCTGGCTCATCGAGGTTCCTTTTTCATCGTCTCGGTAGCCCGCACGGTGATTCGGCACAAGGCCGGAAAAAACCTGGAGCTGACCGGAGCACGGGCTGCCTTTTAGGGACCTTTCCGGCCTTTGCCGCGACTGGAGAAAGCTGCTAGGGAGCGCCGCGAAGCAGCGGGGCTGGGCATGGATGCACGGACACTGAAGACCGAGGCGGCGCGGGCGGCACTTGCCCACGTCGAGGATGGAATGCGCCTCGGTATGGGCACCGGCTCGACGGCGGACGAATTCACGCGGCTGCTCGGCGAGCGGGTCGCGGCCGGGCTGGCCGTGACCGGGGTGCCGACATCCGAGCGCACGGCAGCACGCTGTCGCGAGTTCGGCATACGCGTGTCGACGCTCGACGAGACCCCCGAACTGGACCTCGCGGTCGACGGCGCAGACGAGGTCGGCCCCGGACTGTCCCTGATAAAGGGGGGCGGCGGGGCGCTGCTGCGCGAGAAGATCGTCGCCGCCGCCGCGGCACGAATGATCGTCATCGCCGACGAGAGCAAGGTGGTTGACGAACTCGGCAGGTTCCCCCTGCCCATCGAAGTCAATGCCTTCGGCCTGAAGGCGACCGAGATCGCCATTTGCCGGGCAGCTGCGGAACTCGGACTTGCCGGGCCCGTGACATTGAGAATGACCAAGGGCGAGCCTTTTGTTACAGACGGGGGGCATTTCATTCTTGACGCATCTTTTGGCCGCATTCCGGATACAAGAGCCTTGTCGAATGCTCTTCACGCAGTGCCCGGAGTGGTCGAGCATGGTCTGTTCCTGGGCCTTGCCGACCTGGCAATCATTGCCGGACCCGGCGGGATCCGGACCATCGAAAAGAATCGATAACCCCAGGGGAGTCCTTCCTGACATGCATTTCGCTCACCGCGTCCGCCGCGTCCTTGCCATTCTCGCGGCCTCGGCATTCGTCGCGACCGCTTCGGCTGCCAACGCTCAGGAAATTTCCGAAACGCACCTCGCTTCTGCCCGCGCCGCCATCGACGCGATCAACGCGACCGATCAGTTCGACATGGTCATCCCACAGGCTACACAGGCGCTGATGCAGGAACTGATCCAGCAGAATCCCGATCTCCAGGATCTGGTCATCAGCACCGTGCGCGAGAAAGCGCTGGCGCTCAGCTCCCGCCGCGGCGACCTGGAGAAGGAGGCGGCTCTTGCCTACGCCCGGGCATTCAGCCAGGCCGAACTCGATGCGATAACCGCCTTCTACACCAGCGAACCGGGCAAGAAACTGCTCTCCACGGGACCGATCGTTGCCCGCGAACTCGTCAAGGCGGCCGAGATATGGCAGCGCGGCGTGGCTCGCGACCTCGCCGTGGAAGTCGGCAAGCATCTCCAGCAGGTCGTCAACGTCAGGCCCAAGCCGCAAGCCGGGAACCAGGCTCCGGCGCCCGACGCCGCACCTGTAGACGTGACGCCGGCCCCCGCTCAATAGTCGCGTCCGGCATGCCGCCGGTCTCTTCATGGCCGAAGCCCGGCCTGCCGGGCTTTTTCCTGGCAGCCCGACTTCGTAGCATTTGGATGCGCGGCGTGATCAGGAGCGGCGGAGGGAAGGATGCCCCGGTACGACTATGATCTCTTCGTCATCGGCGGCGGCTCCGGGGGCGTTCGTGCGGCGCGCCTGTCGGCCGGACTGGGGAGGCGGGTGGCGATCGCCGAGGAGTACCGCTTCGGCGGTACCTGCGTCATTCGCGGCTGCGTGCCGAAGAAGCTCTTCGTCTACGCATCGCAATATTCCGAGCATTTCGAGGATGCCGCGGGCTATGGCTGGACCGTCCCGAAGGCAGATTTCGACTGGCCGACCCTGATCGCCAACAAGGACCTCGAGATCGCCCGCCTCGAGGGGGTTTACCGGCAGGGCGTCGAGCGAGCCGGCGGCGAGACCTTCAGCAGCCGGGCCGTTCTGGCGGATGCCCACACGGTGGTTCTCGAAAGCGAAAACCGTGCCGTCACCGCCGAACGAATCCTGATCGCCACGGGCGCGCGTCCCAATCCGCATGCGGCCTTGCCGGGGCACGAGCATTGCATCTTTTCCAACGAAGCTTTCCACCTGCCCGAACTGCCGAGGGCGATCGTGATCGCCGGAGGCGGCTACATCGCCGTCGAGTTCGCCAACATCTTCCACGGCCTGGGCGTCGAGACGACGCTGGTCTACCGGGGTAAGGAAATCCTCGGGCGCTTCGACATGGATCTGCGGCGGATGCTCCACGCCACCATGGAGAGGAAGGGCATAAGAATTCTCGTGCAGACGATCTTCGACCGTGTCGAAAGGCGAAAGGACGGGCGGCTCGAAGCGCATATCCCCGACAGCGGCGTCCTGGTCGCCGACCAGATCATGCTGGCGCTCGGCCGAATCCCCAACACCGAGGGGCTCGGCCTGGAGGCGGCCGGCGTGAAAACCGGGCTGAAGGGTGAAATCCTGGTCGACCGGCTTTCGCGAACCAGCGCGGACAACATATGGGCGATAGGCGACGTTACCGACCGGATTCAGCTCACACCTGTCGCCATCCATGAGGCGATGTGCTTCGTGGAAACCGTCTTCAAGGGCAATCCGGTCGAGCCCGATCATGACTGTGTGGCCACGGCGGTGTTCTCGCAGCCGGAGATCGGCACGGTCGGCCTGTCGGAGGACGAGGCGGCGAAACGCTTCAGCCATCTGGAGGTCTACCGTGCCGAATTTCGGCCGATGCGAAACATACTGGCCGGCCGTGACGAGAGGATGCTGGTGAAGCTGGTGGTGGACGCCGGCACGCGGCTGGTGCTCGGCGCTCATGTGCTCGGCCCTGATGCCGGCGAGATGGCGCAGCTTCTCGGCATTGCGCTCAAGGCGGGTCTCACCAAGGACGATTTCGATCGTACCATGGCCATCCATCCGACCGCCGCCGAGGAGATCGTCACCATGTACAATCCAAGCTATCGCGTGCGGGACGGCA
The DNA here is from genome assembly GCA_020696915.1 of Rhizobiaceae bacterium. Lineage (GTDB taxonomy): Bacteria > Pseudomonadota > Alphaproteobacteria > Rhizobiales > Rhizobiaceae > JAJFMR01. The sequence continues at coordinate 8,470 of JAJFMR010000096.1, forward strand.
AGCGCCTCGATTGAGGGCGAAAGGCGACGGCGCGTTCCCTGAGACCGGGCGAGGCAAGGCCAGGGTCCTGCGCCGGTGCGGTCTGGAATAGGCTCCCGCGGTGGTGTAAGGAGCCCCGGCGCGCTCACCCGTATGCTGAGCCGCTGCTCGAGAGTTGGTGTTTAGATGATGAAATGGTCGCCGAATTCCTGGAGAAGCAAGCCCGTCGAGCAGGTTCCTGCCTATCCGGATGCCGCTGCGCTCAAGGACGCGGAGGCCCAGCTGGCGACGTTTCCGCCGCTGGTCTTTGCAGGCGAGGCGCGCAAGCTCCGGAAGCAGCTTGCCTCGGTCTCTGCCGGAGAGGCGTTCCTGCTGCAGGGCGGCGATTGCGCGGAAAGCTTCGCCGAACATGGTGCCGACAACATTCGCGACTTCTTTCGCGTCTTCCTTCAGATGTCCGTGGTACTGACCTTTGCGGGACTGCAGCCCGTCGTGAAGGTCGGCCGCATAGCCGGGCAGTTCGCAAAGCCGCGTTCCTCCAACGACGAGACCAAGGGCGGCGTCACCCTTCCAAGCTATCGGGGCGACATCATCAACGGTATCGAGTTCGATCCGAGATCGCGCGTGCCGGACCCGGCCCGGCAGGAAATGGCCTACCGCCAGTCGGCGGCGACGCTCAATCTCCTGCGGGCTTTCGCCCAGGGCGGCTACGCATCGCTCGAAAACGTTCATCGCTGGATGCTCGGCTTCGTGACCGACAGCCCGCAGGCGGAACGCTACGAGGCGCTGGCCAATCGCATTACGGAGACGATGGAGTTCATGCGCGCCGTCGGCATTACCTCCGAGACGAACTATGCGCTCCGGGAAACGGATTTCTACACCAGCCATGAAGCGCTCCTTCTGGGCTACGAAGAGGCGCTGACGCGCGTCGATTCCACCTCGGGCGACTGGTATGCGACCTCCGGTCACATGATCTGGATCGGCGACCGCACCCGCCAACCGGGCAATGCCCATATCGAATATTGCCGCGGCATCAAGAATCCGCTTGGCCTGAAATGCGGCCCCTCGCTCGAACCCGACGGGCTGATGCAGCTCATCGACCTGCTGAACCCCGAGAACGAGCCCGGCCGGCTGACGCTGATTGCCCGCTTCGGGTCGGACAAGGTCGGCGATCATCTGCCCCGGCTGATCCGCACCGTGAAGAAGGAAGGCCGCAACGTCGTGTGGTCGTCGGATCCGATGCACGGCAACACGATCACCGCAGCCGGCTACAAGACGCGGCCCTTCGATCGCATCCTGAAGGAGGTGCAGACCTTCTTCGAGGTGCACCGCGCCGAGGGCACGCACCCGGGCGGCATTCATGTCGAGATGACGGGCAAGAACGTCACCGAATGCACAGGCGGAGCGCGTGCCATCCGCGACGACGAGCTCCAGGACCGCTATCACACCCATTGCGATCCGCGCCTCAACGCCGACCAGGCCATCGAGCTTGCCTTCCTGGTTTCGGAATTGCTGAGGAAGCGATCCGGCAGGCCTGAAAAGCAGGCCGTCAACGGGTAGTCCGGCGGCCGGGATCGTTCTGTCGGGAAATCCTTGACGCAGGGAACGGAGATGGTCCCAGTTCACACCGGCCGGTGCCTCTGCGGCGCGGTCCGCTTCACGGCCACCGGTCGCTTGCGCGGCGTCATCTATTGCCACTGTTCGCAATGCCGCAGGCAGAGCGGCCATTTCTACGCGGCCACGAGCGTTCCTGACGCTGCCCTTGCCATCGAAGGCGGCGACAACGTCACCTGGTTCAGGGCATCCGCCGAAGCGAGGCGCGGCTTTTGCCGGACATGCGGATCCGCCTTGTTCTGGAAGCACGACGATCGGGCCGAGACATCCCTGCTCGCAGGAGCCTTCGACGACTCGGATGGGCTGGCAGGCGAATTGCATATTTTCGTCGGGGACAAGGGCAGCTACTACACGATCGACGACGAGCTGCCCCGGCACGAAGGTCCGGCGCCGGCGGGAAGGTCGGCGAAGCCATAGCACGTGCTGCCCTCGCCGGCGGAGACAATCATGATTTCCCCGGTACGGCATTCTGCCATGGGGCCGCGGCGGTTCTCGAGGTGTTTTTCATGGAGCGGCTGATCAAGGCCTGGCAGAATTCGGCACGTGCATTCGGCCGTCTGGTGCGGTTTGAAACCGCCTTCCAGCAGGAGGTCGTGCTGCTGGCGGTTGCGGTGCCGGCCGCCTGGTTCCTCGCGACTTCATGGCGCGGCTACGCTCTGCTTCTTGGAGCCATTCTGCTGCTGATCATTGTCGAGGTCCTGAACACCGCCATCGAAGCTGCCTGCGATGCGATATCCCGCGACTTCCATCCGCAGATCCAGCTTGCCAAGGATTGCGGATCGCTGGCCGTGCTTTTGGCGATTGTGCTTGCGGGAGCAGCCTGGGGCGTGGCCTTGATCGAGCGTCTCACCGGAACGGCGCTGTAGACGTAGGACTGGCCTCCCTGGATGAACGAAGGCTGCGCGCAGGCGCGGGCCCTCGAGGACATACAGCGGCCAGCCGCGAGGACGAGGAGGGACGACAATGCCGAGCTTCGACCGGATCCGCGCCAGGGCCGCCGAGCGCAAGGGCGGGGAAGAGGTTTTGGTCGCCCGACAATGCCCGCCTGGCCACGCTTCCCGACCATCGGATCCTCTCGACCATGGCCGAACGGGTGTTTGCCGCCGGCTTCGTCTGGCGGGTCATCGAACAGAAGTGGCCGGGCTTCGAAGCAGCATTCCTCGGCTTCGAGCCGAAGCGGTTGCTCTTTCAGCCCGACGAATTCTGGGACGAGCTCGCCCGCGACTCCCGTATTGTCAGGAACCCCCAAAAGATCAGGTCGGTGAGAGACAACGCGGCTCTGGTGGAGCGTGTCTCCAGGCAGCATGACGGGTTCGGAAAGTTCCTGGCGGCATGGCCGGCCGACGACCAGGTCGGGCTCACGGCGTGGCTGGGCAGGAATGGCAGCCGGCTGGGCGGCAACACCGGACAATATCTGCTGCGCTGGCTCGGGTGGGACGCGTTCATCCTGTCGGCCGACGTGATCGCCGCGCTCAAGGAGGCAGGCCTCGACATCGGCGACAGCCCAACGTCGAAGCGCGATCTCGGCGAGGTCCAGGAGCAGATCAACCAGTGGGCTGCCGGGACGGGCCTGCCGCGCATGCACATCTCGCGCATCCTCTCGATGTCGACGGGCGCCAACCGAACGGCCGCCGAACTGCGCGCCTATATGGAGGATTGAGCAAGGCAGGCAGCGACCTTCGCTCCGCACTGCCGGAGATTGCCGCCCACGCGCCGGCACGCTACATCGACGGCCAT
>JAJFMR010000502.1 GCA_020696915.1 Rhizobiaceae bacterium
ACCTCCATCATGACTGTATTTTAACCCTCGCCGGCCGTCGGGACAGTGCCAGTCAAGGGTATGGCGGGGGTACAGGGGATGAGAGGGCTGGACGATCCTCTCCCCTTACCTGGAGGCGCCTGCCGTTCGATCTATGCCCATGACGCGGCTGTTTCAATGAAAAGGGCTGCACGGGGCGGCCGTTTTCTGGCACGTCAGTGCCAAACGAGAGCCCAAACCGCATGAAGATCGACGATGCGCTGGAGCGGGTAGCGGGAATCGAACCCGCGCGTTCAGCTTGGGAAGCTGACAAGCTACCATTACATCATACCCGCAGCGCGGATCTGGATAGCACGTGCGATGCGGCGACTTCAACCGCACGTTTAGGGGCTCGTTTAGGGCCCGCAGCGGCTGGCAGCTCGTCATCATTGTCGCGTTCCGCGCCTCAACGGGAGGCAATGTCCTGCGGGCGCCCGCGCTACGCCGGCGGATTTGATGCCATCATCGGCTTGCCGTCACCAGCCACCCCATCGTTCCGATGACGCGGCAACCGCCGGCGGACCGAAGGTGGTGGTGGAGACCGGCACGGCTTGAACCGGGCCGGCCGAGTGCGTATGTCGGGGCGGCAGCATCGGAGAACCGCCTTGCCGGCAATGACGCGCTTTCTCGGCGACACGCCGCTTCGGGTCCTGCTGAAGCTCGCCGTCATCTCCTTCCTGGTCGGCGTCCTGATGAGCGCGCTCGGCTGGTCGCCTTTCGACGTGGTCTATGCGATCCGCGAGTTCTTCCTCGACCTCTGGAACATGGGCTTTGCCGCGGTCGAACGATTCGTCGGCTATTTCCTGCTCGGCGCGGCAGTGGTCGTGCCGGCCTTCATCGTGCTGAGGCTGCTGAGCTACCGCCGCTAGAACCCTCGCCGCGGGCCCGGCGCCTGAACGAATCATCATTGACTCCGACCGCACTTCGGACGCTCAATCCTGCGTGCTGGATTGGTGGTGTTCGCCCATGCTGAACCCGATTTCGATCATGGCAGACCGGCTGGGCGACCATCTCTCCGACCTGTACCTCCAGTACTTCGCTCACCGCAGTCCGGAATACGCCACCTATATGGGTGGCGCTGCGCGGCTGGTGCTCGAGCGGATCGGCAACTCCAACGCGCTCTATCACGACATAGAGCACACGCTTATGGTGACGCTGGCAGGCCAGCAGATCATCCGTGGCCGCCTGCTGTCGGAATCGCTGACGCCAGAGGACTGGCTCCACTTCACCTGCGCACTGCTCGTCCACGACATCGGCATGGTGCGCGGGGTATGCCGCGGCGACACCCACGAAAGCATCGTGATCGACGAACAGGGCACCCGCTTCACGCCGCCGCGCGGCGCCTCGGACGCGGTGCTTGCCCCCTATCATGTCGATCGCAGCAAGATCTATGCCCGCCAGCGCTTTGCCTCGTCGCGCTTCGTCGACGAGGAACGCATCGCCGCGGCCATCGAGATGACGCGGTTTCCGGTGCCCGACGATCCGGCTTACCATGCGACCAATACGGAGGGCGCCCTGGTGCGGGCCGCCGATCTCATCGGCCAACTGGCCGATCCGTACTACCATCGCAAGCTGACGGCGCTGTTCGCGGAGTTTTCCGAAAACGGCACGCACGAACGGCTGGGGTGCAGATCCGCCGCCGATCTCGGAGTCATGTTCACCGACTTCTTCACCGTGCAGGTGGAGCCGTATATCGGCGAAGCTGTCCGCTATCTGGAGCTGACGACTGAAGGCAAGCAGTGGCTTGCCAACCTGCACAGCAATCTTTTCCAGACCGGAAGCCGCCCGTCGCGGATCGGCCCCTTCCCGGGCACCGGCTGAAGCACAAGTGAACGTGCCGGGCAGATCCGGCGCAACGGCGCCAGGACGCGTTCGTTGCGGTGCGCGTGCCGCCGGCTGGCTGGGACGTGCCCGCGCCGCCCCGCGCTACCTTACGAATGTCTTACCTCCGAAAAGTCAGGACCGATGGCCAGCGGCGCAAAATCACCACCACTGTCTCCACCAAGGGACAGATCAACCTGCCGAGCTCGATACGAAAGCGGCGCGAATGCGGCGCGGAGACGCGGCTCCTCGTGGAGGAGACGGCCGAAGGCGTTCTCCTGAGACCGGCGCCGGCCTTCGCCGCGACGTGTCCCGAGGACGTCTTCGCGAGCTTGCCTTCCCAAGGCAGGCCAAAGATATTGGACGAAATGGAAGCGGGCGTGAAGCCAGGCGCCGGCATGCTCGCGATTGATACCAACCTGGTGGTCCGCTGTCTGGCCGGAGATCATCCCCAGGAGTCTTTCGGGCACGCACGCTGATCGACGGGTAAGGGGTCTTCTGGCGATCACGGTGACGCTGGAACGGGCGTTGCGCAGCGTAATACGGCTATCGGCCGACGGACGTGGCTCGTGCTCTCCTGGCGTTCGGCGGACTGCCTACGGTGTCGATCGAGGAAAAACCGACCGTCGCCGCCGCCCTCGTCCTGGCCGAGACCGGGATGGATTTTGCGGATGCACTGCATCCCGGCAAGTCCACCCATTGCGAGGGTTTCGCCACCTTCGCAGGCTCGTCAAAGCTGCCAAGGCGGCCGGCCACACCGGCGTGCGGGTGGCGTGACGGCGACGGCTCCGTTCGCCCAG
>JAJFMR010000503.1 GCA_020696915.1 Rhizobiaceae bacterium
GTCGGTGATGAACTGCGCGACCTGCGCGTAGTCCTCCCAGGTCTTCGGCACTTCGAGGGCCTTGCCGAACTTGGCCTGATAGGCCTCCATCATCTTCGGATCCTCGAAGATGTCCTTGCGGTAGTAGAGTGCGAACATGTCGCCATCGTCGAAGAATCCCCAGATCTTGCCCTTGTAGGTCGGCAAAGCCTTGTAGAGCGGGTGGTAGTCCTCGAGGTCCGCCATGTTCATGTATTTGGCGATGTAGTCGTCGAGCGGCGCGATGACGCCGCCATCGGCTAGCGACGGCGTCCAGGCCGGCGAGATGTCGAGCACGTCATAGGCGCCCGAGCCGGCGATATGCTCGGCCACCGCCTTGGAATACTGGTCCGGATTGGACAGCTCGACGACGTTCGACTTGATGCCGGTGAGCTGCTCCCACATCGGCCCGGAGAAATTGCGGGGGTCGAGCGCTTGCAGGCCGGCCTCGTAGGTCATGTTGATGGTGGTGCCAGAAAACTGCTTCGCAGCTTCCGTGGCGCGGAAGGCGGAGCCGTCGGCCGGCCCCTCGTTGGACGCCTTCATTGCCATCGCCTGCGCCTGCCCGAGCGGCGAGGCCGGATCGGCCAGTTCCAGCGCCTGCTGGGCGACGGCCCACTCCGTCAGGCTGGCGAGCATCGGCCCCGAGACGGCGAGCATGCCGGTCATCTGGCCGAAGCGGGTTATGAAGGTCCGGCGCGTCGTCTCGCCGCGCAGGAAGGCGTCGACCTCCGATTCGAGGCCGGCCTGGAAATCACGCTTTTCACGATCGTTCATTCGTTCACTCCTCCCTAGAGTTGACGGCCGCCGGAACCCGACGGTCGGCGAAAGTGGCCATGCCGCTCGGCAAACGGCGCGGCTGCCGAGCAATGCTGTCAGGTGCTGCGCGCGAAAAACGCAGCACGCGCCCCTGTCCGGCGCAAAAGCGTTGCCTACGGACCGAACCGTCTGCCGAAATCGGCGAGCCGTTCCTTCCAGAGGTCCAAGGCAAGCACTTCGCGATTGACGACGCCGCGCGGCTCGCGGCCATGCTGGACGTCGATCACCGCGCGCACGTCGGCGGCGCCGTTGCCGGCAAAGCATTGATCGGTCCAGCACAGCGCATGCGGCGCCAGTATGACATTGTCGAGCTTCAGGATCGGGTCGTCCGCATCCGGCGGCTCCTTTTCCAGTACGTCCAGCCCGGCGCCGGCGATGCGGCAAGCCTGCAGCACCTCCGTCAGGGCCTTCTGGTCGACGATCGGGCCGCGCGCTGTGTTGATCAGGAACGCCGTCGGCTTCATCAGCGCCAGCCGATCGGCATTGACGATGTGGCGCGTCTCCGGGCTCAGTGGACAGCTCACCGACAGCACGTCGGCGCGGCGAAACAGCTCTTCGATGCCGACGAGCTCCACGCCGAGCCCGGCCGCCACCGCCCTGTCCGCAAAGGGGTCGTGCGCGATAAACTTCATGTCGAACGGCTTCGCCAGTCGGAACACCTCCGCGCCGATATTGCCGATCCCGAGCGAACCCAGCGTGCGGCCGACCAGGCCGACGCCCATATGGTCGGAGCGCCTGGCATAGCCGCTCTCTGCCTCGCGCGTCAGCCGGTCCTTCGTCAGCAGCCTGCCGGTGAGCGCCAGCATGAAGGTTATGACCGAGACGGCGACCGGGCGGCGCACGCCGTCCGGCGTGATCACCAGTGCGATCCCGGCTTTCGTGCAGGCATCGACATCGACCGTGTCGTAGCCGACGCCGAAGCGGGCCACGGCCGCGAGCCGGCCGCTTTTCGGGACGCTGCCGGCATCGAAACGATGGGCAAGCAGGATCAGTGCGTCGAAATCCTCGAGCTGGTCGGCGGTCAGCGGATTGCGCGGTTCCAGGAACGCCATCTCGACGTCCGGAGCGTCGCGCAGCGGCTCGAGGTCGAAATCCGGATAGGTCGGCGACCCGTCGGGCTTCCTGAAATCGCCCGAGAGCGCCACCCTGAACCTTGCGTCGGCCATCGTCGCCCGCCTCATTCGCAGCCGGCGCGGATCTTCGCGACCGCGTCGGCGACGGCGTCGTGCAGCACCCACACGTCGCCGGAGTAGCAGACGAAGTCGAACCCTTGCGCGTAATGGTCGATGCCCTGCTCGACGTTCGGCACCATCCGGCCGAGCGATTTGTTGTGCTTCTTCCCCGCGGCGATGACTCTGTCCATCGCGCCCGTGAAGGAGGGATGACCGAATTCGCCGGGAATGCCGAGCGACACCGACAGGTCGAAATGGCCGACCCACAGGCAATCGACCCCGTCCACTGCCGCGATGCCGTCGATGTTGTCGACGCCTTCGGCCGTTTCGATCAGGCAGAAGAAGGCCGACCGCTGGTTGGCGGCGGCGAACTTGTCGCTGACGGAGCCCGGACGATAGCGGTCATGCGCGATCTGCAGGGCGACGCCGCGCTTGCCGGCCGGATGATATTTCATCGAGCTCACGATATGGCGCGCCTGCTCGACCGTACTCACCATGGGCGCCATGAAGGCCTCCACGCCCATGTCCATGGCGCGGGCGATGAAGTGGTAGTACTGCGAGTGCGCGCGCAGCAGGACCGGCAGGTCGGCGGATTCGAAATAGCGGATGGCGCTTTTCACGGTCTCCAT
>JAJFMR010000504.1 GCA_020696915.1 Rhizobiaceae bacterium
CTGCTGCCGCTCTACGTGATGCTCGTCAACTCGCTGAAGCCGCTGGACGAAATCCGCCAGGGTGGCATGCTCAACCTGCCGCAGACGTGGACGATCGAGCCATGGCTCTCCGCCTGGTCCACCGCCCAGATCGGCGTCCAGCCGACGGGGCTCAGACCCTTCTTCATCAATTCCATCCTGATGGTCGTTCCCGCCGTTGCGATCTCGACGATAATCGGTGCGCTGAACGGCTACGTCCTGACCAAATGGCGGTTCCGCGGGGCCAACGTCTTCTTCGGGCTGTTGCTGCTGTCCTGCTTCATCCCGTTCCAGATCGTGCTCATTCCGATGGCGCGGATCCTCGGCATCATCGGGCTGGCCGGCACCATCACCGGCCTGGTCCTGGTGCACGTCGTCTACGGAATCGGCTTCACGACGCTCTATTTCCGCAACTACTACGAAGCCTTCCCGACCGAACTCGTGCGGGCCGCGCAGATCGACGGCGCCAGCTTCTTCCAGATCTTCTACCGGATCCTGCTGCCTTCGTCGGGGCCAATCATCGTGGTTTCGGTGATCTGGCAGTTCACCAACATCTGGAACGACTTCCTGTTCGGCGCCTCCTTCTCGGGCGCAGGCTCCACCCCGATGACGGTTGCGCTGAACAACCTCGTGTCGTCGTCGACCGGCGTCAAGGAATACAACGTCCATTTTGCCGGCGCCATTCTCGCCGCACTGCCGACGCTCGTCGTCTACATCGTGTCGGGCCGCTACTTCGTGCGCGGCCTGATGTCCGGTGCCGTGAAAGGCTGAGATCCATGTCGTTTCTCGAAATATCGCATCTGCGCAAGTCCTACGGCAGGCTGGAGATCCTGAAGGACATAAACATCGAGATCGAGGAAGGCGGGTTCCTCGTCCTGGTCGGTCCCTCGGGGTGCGGCAAGTCGACCCTGCTCAACGCGATCGCCGGGCTCGAGCCGATCACCTCGGGCGACATCGCCATAGGCGGCCGCTCGGTGATCGGGCTGCCGCCGTCGCGGCGCGACATCGCCATGGTTTTCCAGTCCTACGCTCTCTACCCGAACATGACGGTTGCCGGGAACATCGCCTTCGGCATGGAAATCCGCCGGGTTCCGAAAGCCGAGCGCGACAAGGCAATCCGCGACGTCGCCGACATGCTGCAGATCGGCCACCTGCTCGACCGCAAGCCGAGCCAGCTTTCGGGCGGCCAGCGGCAACGGGTCGCCATGGGCCGCGCGCTGGTGCGCAACCCGCAGGTGTTCCTGTTCGACGAACCGCTGTCCAATCTCGACGCCAAGCTGCGCGTCGACATGCGAACCGAGATCAAGCGCCTGCACCAGCGGATGAAGACGACCATCGTCTATGTGACGCACGACCAGATCGAGGCGATGACGCTTGCCACCAGGATCGCCGTGCTCAGGGACGGCGTCCTGCAGCAGTACGGCTCGCCGGACGAGATCTACAACAACCCCGCCAACATCTTTGTCGCCGACTTCATGGGATCTCCGGCCATGAACCTCTTGTCAGGCACGATCGAGCGGGAGCCCGACGGGCTGAAGGTGGTGCTGGCGCGCGGCCACGGCGAGCCCCTCAGGCTGCCGGTATCCGCGCGGCAGGAGGCGCTTGCCGCCCATGCCGGCCGGGAGGTCGTCTTCGGCATCCGTCCGGAGGCCCTCACCGATCCCGACGGAGCCGACCGCAACGCCGGCACCGTCGCCGAAGGCGAATGCATGATCGAAGTCGTCGAGCCGGCGGGGTCGGACACCTTTGCCGTGACACGGCTCGGCGGCAAGGAGGTCGTGGCCCGGCTTCGCGCCGACGTCCGGATCCAGGCCGGCCAGCCGGCGCGACTGGCCTTCAATCTCGACAAGGCAGTCTTCTTCGACCCTCAGAGCCAGCAGCGCATCGCCTGAAGGCAGCGGACGAGTGACCAGGCAACCCGACATCGTCATCATCGGTTCCGGGATCGGCGGCGCCACGGTTGCGGCCGGCCTGGCTGCGTCAGGCGCCGACATCCTGATCCTCGAAGCCGGCGATCATCTCGCCGACCGGCCGGAAAATCGTGACCAGCGGGCGATTTTCCAGCGCGGTCATTTCCGGCCGAAGGAGGTCTGGTACGAGACATCGGGCGCGGCGTTCAACCCCGGCAACTATTACAATGTGGGCGGCAACTCGAAGTTCTACGGCGCCGTGCTGACGCGCTATCGCCGCGAGGACTTCGAGGTGATGGTGCACGAGGAGGGCGTCTCGCCGGCCTGGCCGTTCCCCTACGAAGAACTCGAACCCTGGTACTCGGCAGCCGAGGACATGTACGGGGTGAGGGGCCAGCTGGGCGAGGATCCCACCGAGCCCTCCCATTCACGGCCCTATTCATTTCCCGCGATCCCGGACGAACCGGCGATCGCCGACGTCCGGGCGAGGCTGAAGCGCCTGGGCATGCATCCCTATTCGCTGCCGCTCGGCGTCGACATCGAGCGCTGGCTGGCGAAGGCGAGAACGCCGTGGGATGCGCATCCGCATTCGGATGACGGCAAGATGGACGCCGAGACGGCTGCGCTATCACTAGCGCGGCGCCATGAGAATGTCAGCCTGCAGACCAACGCCAGGGCTACCAGGCTGGATACTGCGCC
>JAJFMR010000505.1 GCA_020696915.1 Rhizobiaceae bacterium
GACATAACCTCCAGGGAGGCTCCGACCAGCCGCGACGTATGCGAGAAAGCCCGGCCGGCAGCCTATGTGGCGGACGTCCGGGGCAGGCCGATCTGCAGCCTCGCCGAAATAGCGGCGAACAGCCGTGCCGCAGGTGATCCGTCCCGCCCCCGCCTGTTGTCTCCCGTCGACCTTCAGGCCGTGAAGGCGGCCGGCGTGACCTTCGCGGTGTCGCTGCTCGAACGCGTCATCGAGGAGCAGGCGCGCGGCTCGGCCGAAAGGGCCGAGCTGATCCGTGCCGACATCGTCGCCCTGATCGGCGAGGATCTGTCCCGGCTGAAGCCGGGCTCCGCCCAGTCCGCCGAGATCAAGAACAGGCTGCTCGCACGCGGCGCCTGGTCGCAGTATCTGGAGGTGGGGATCGGGCCGGATGCCGAGATCTTCACGAAGTGCCAGCCGATGTCCTCGGTCGGCTACGGCGCCGATGTCGGGCTGCACCCCGTGTCCACCTGGAACAATCCGGAACCCGAGATTGCCATCGTGGCCAATAGCAGCGGCCGCATCGTCGGCGCGACGCTTGGCAATGACGTGAACCTTCGCGATGTCGAAGGAAGGTCTGCGCTGCTGCTCGGCAAGGCAAAGGACAACAATGCCTCGGCTTCCCTCGGGCCTTTCATCCGGCTTTTCGACGGCAGCTTTTCCATCGAGGACGTAAAGGCCGCAATCGTCAGGCTGCGGGTCGAGGGCGAAGACGGCTTCCTTCTCGAAGGGTCGAGCTCCATGGCCGAGATCAGTCGGTCGCCCGAGGAGCTGCTGGCGGCAGCCATGGGCGCACATCACCAGTATCCCGACGGCATGGCGCTTTACCTCGGCACCATGTTCGTTCCGGCCAAGGATCGCGGCGAGGCGGGCAAGGGCTTCACCCATCGTCCCGGCGACACCGTCGCCATCTCCTCCGACAAGCTCGGCGTCCTGGTGAACACGGTGCGGCTTTCAACGGAATGTCCGCCATGGACTTACGGGGCCAGCCACCTCATGCGCGACCTGGCCCGCGCTGGCCTGCTTTGAAGGCTGTCTGCCCGCCGAGTTCCGATAGCCCAATACCGCAAAGGACCATCAGCAGCGCAACGCCATGATAGGCGCGAAAGTCGTCGGAAAGCACGGCGACCGACATGAGCGCGCCAAAGATCGGCACCAGGTTTATGAACATGCCGGCCCGGTTGGCGCCGATCAGCGCAACACTTTTGATGTAGAAGGCCTGCGCGATGACCGACGGGAACAGCGCCGTGTAGATGACGACGCCCCAGCCCGTAGCATCCGGCATGATTATCCCGCCAACTGCGAATTCCGCGATCGTGAAGGGAATGGAAGCCAGGAAGGCTGCCGCGCACAGGACGGCCATCAGGCTCAGCCAATGGATCACGGGCCTGAAGCGGAGGGCAATAGAGTAGGCGGCATAAACGGTCACCGCGATCAGCATCAGCGCGTCGCCGAAATTGATGTCGAGCTGAACCAGCCGGCCGAGCTCGCCATGGCTTGCCGTGAGGACGACGCCGGCGGATGCCAGCACGAAACCCGCCATCTGCACGACGCCGGGACGCAGACCGAAGATCAGGAAATTGCCGAGGAAGATCAGCATCAAAAGCAGATGCTTGCGGATAACCGGCCAGTCGGCGGCCAGGCGCGGTCCGGCGAAGGCCAGCAGGACGATCGCCGCCCCTCCCCATCTGAGAGCCGTCAAAAGCATCGGCGAGACATGCCCGACCGCCAGCTTGCCGGCCACGGCATTGCCGCCCCAGAATGCGGCGGCCAGCAGAAGAATGAGGTAGGCCGCTCGGTGCATCGCGGGAATCCGTGGCCCGGATGCTGCGACGAACAGGCCGCGACGGAGCACCCAACCTCAACCTAAACGTGGACTTCACCCAGGAGTCGCGCCGTCCTGTTGCGGATCTCAAGTCTCCCGAGCGAAAGCCGGATCCCGAAAGAGGTGCTGCGCGTCCCCCACGCCCTTGGATGCCGATCTTCTCTCCGGAATCAAGCCAGGCAACGGCAGCCCACCTTATCTTGGTCCCTCTCGCCGGGCTGCACAAGAGTTCGGAGCCGCAAGAGGGCGCTCCCGGACGAGCCTTCGCGCCTCCAGGCATCACTGGAAATTCGCAGGAAGAGTCGCGCTGGCGGTGCGTTGAAGCTATAGGACGCTTTTTCGCGGCACCGTCCGCCGCATTCGCAAGCATCGAAGGGAAGAAGAATGGCCAATGTGGTGGTCGTCGGCTCGCAATGGGGCGACGAGGGCAAGGGCAAGATCGTCGACTGGCTGTCGGAGCGGGCCGACGTCGTGGTGCGCTTTCAGGGCGGCCACAACGCCGGCCACACGCTGGTCATCGACGGCAAGGTCTACAAGCTGTCGCTGCTGCCATCGGGCGTCGTTCGCGCCGGCAAGCTGTCCATCATCGGCAACGGCGTCGTCTTCGACCCGCATGCCTTCGTCGCCGAATTGGCCAGGCTGTCCGAGCAGGGCGTGGAGGTGACGCCAGACCGCCTGAAAATCGCCGAAAACACCGCGCTTATTCTGTCGCTGCACGGGGAACTCGACAGGATGCGGGAAGCAGGGGCGGCAACGGGCGCCAGGATCGGCACGACCGGGCGCGGTATTGGGCCGGCCTATGAAGACAAGGTCGGCCGCCGGGCGATCCGGCTGATGGACCTGGCCGATCCCGACACGCTGCCCGCGCGGGTCGAGCGACTGCTGGCGCATCACAACCCGCTCAGACGCGGCCTCGGGGAGACGGAACTCGCTCCGCGGCAGATCCTCGACGAGCTGTCGTCGGTGTCCGACCGGGTGCTGCCCTACATGGATCGGGTCTGGAAGGTGCTCGATGACAAGCGGCGGGCCGGCGAGCGGATCCTGTTCGAGGGCGCCCAGGGAACCTTGCTGGACATCGACCACGGTACCTATCCGTTCGTGACCTCCTCCAACACCGTCGCCGGACAGGCAGCCTCCGGCTCGGGCGTCGGTCCGGGTACGATCGGCTATGTGCTCGGCATCACCAAGGCCTATACGACGCGCGTCGGCGAGGGTCCGTTTCCGACCGAGCAGGACAACGAGATCGGACAGTTCCTCGGCACACGCGGACACGAGTTCGGGACGGTTACCGGCCGAAAGCGCCGCTGCGGCTGGTTCGACGCGGTGCTGGTCCGCCAGGCCGTGGCCGTGAACGGCATCAAGGGAATAGCACTTACCAAGCTCGACGTGCTCGACGGCTTGAGCGAGATCAGGGTCTGCACCGGCTATCGCCTGGACGGCGAGACCATCGACTACCTGCCCGCAAGTCAAAGCGCGCAGGCACGGGTCGAGCCGGTCTACGAAACGCTGGAGGGCTGGCAGGGCACGACCGCAGGGGCGCGCAGCTGGAACGAATTGCCGGCCCAGGCGGTGAAGTATGTCCGCCACATCGAGGAGCTGATCGGCGCGCCGGTCGCGCTCCTTTCCACCAGTCCGGAACGGGATGACACGATACTTGTGACCGACCCGTTTCAAGATTAGTTATGAGTTCTCCCTGACAGCCTGATTTGTGCAGAACAGATGGCGTCCGGGGCACGGTACAGGTCAGCGAAGAGATGGCAGATTTCGTAGCGGTTCTCAGGAAGACGCTGGATGGGCTCGGCGATCCGGATCCGGCGTTGCGCGCCCGCGTCTATGACAAGGCGCGGGCGACTGTCGCCGGCAAGATCGCCGCGCTCGACCCGCCGCCTCCGCCTGGGGTCGCCGAGCGGCAGCAACGTTCTCTCGAAGACGCCATCGCTGCGATCGAACGGGAATACGTCGAAGCCAGCGCCGCCGCAGATCCGCTGGCCGAACTGGAACACGTCTTCGCGTCCCTGAAGAACCCACAGCCCAAGCCGATGGCGCGCCCGGCCCCGGCGGCTGAAGCCCCCCCTTCGACCCGCGAGTTCGAAGCGAACCGCGAAGAAACCCCATCTCCTCCGGAAGAGCCCCGCTTCGACAGGGACCCGGAACCCGCGGACCAGCCGCAACCACCCGACAGGCGATTTTTCGAGGAGCCGGAAGCTGCGAAGGAGCCGCGATTTGCCGAAAAGCGGCAAGTCGAGGACGAACTC
>JAJFMR010000097.1 GCA_020696915.1 Rhizobiaceae bacterium
GGATCCGACATCGGGATGAAATCGCTTCCGTCGGCGGTGAGATACTCGTCCATGTTGACGACGACCAGGTTCGACAGGCTGACGCCTTCCCGGTTGCAGCGCTCCGCCCACAGCTTGAACTGGCCGACCGGACCCACCGGCACGATGAAAACCACTTTGTCGCGCCCGGCCGCCTTGGCGGCACGGTATCCCTCCATGAGGTCGCCGGCGAACCGGGCGACCAGCTGCCGATCGTCGGCCACCACCTCGAAGGGGATGGCCGAGCCGCGACCCACCTCCGCCTTGGAAATCGCCAGCGGGTCCGGCACCGCGGATTTCCAGCTGTTGCTCATGCGGCGACCTCGATCAGCCGCTCGCTATCGGCGTCGAACAGATGCATCTTGGCGACATCGACGTTGAGCGCGATCGACGCCCCTTCCTTCAGATGCGGCAGCGGCGGCAGGCGCGCGATGATCTCGCTCTCGCCGAGCGTGAAGAAGACGAGAGTATCGGAGCCGAGCGGCTCGACGAAACGGATCGGCACCGTGAAGGCGGTCTCGCCGGCGGCGCCGGCCAGCGCGAACGCCTCCGGTCGCAGCCCAAGCACCAGCTCCACGTCGCGGCGCGGCAGCGCATCGGCGCGGGACTGCGAAAGCGGCAGACTCGGACCGCCCGGGATTTCTATCGCCGCGCGTCCGTCCGCGGCCAGCCTGCAGGGAATCCGGTTCATGCGCGGCGCCCCGATGAAGCCTGCGACGAACAGCGTCAGGGGGTGGTTGTAGACCTCGTCCGGCGTGCCGATCTGCTCGACGTGGCCCGAACGCATCACGACGATCCGCTCGGCGAGGGTCATCGCCTCGACCTGGTCATGGGTGACGTAGATGACCGTCGTGCGCACTTCCTGATGCAGCTTCTTTATCTCGGTCCGCATGTCGGCGCGGAGCTTGGCGTCCAGGTTGGAGAGAGGCTCGTCGAACAGGAAGACTTTCGGATCCCGCACGATCGCCCGGCCCATGGCGACGCGCTGCCGCTGCCCGCCCGATAGCTGGGCCGGCCGCCGCTCGAGAAGGTGCGCGATGTCCAGGATGGCGGCCGCCCGCTCGACGCGGGCGCGAATGGTTTCGCGGGGCTTGCCCTGCACCTCGAGCGCGAACGACATGTTGCGGTAGACGTTGAGGTGCGGATAAAGCGCATAGTCCTGGAAGACCATGGCGATGTCGCGGTTCTTCGGCGCCAGTTCATTGACGACGACGCCGCCGATGGCGATTTCACCGGCGGTGATGTCCTCCAGTCCGGCGATCATGCGCAGCAGCGTGCTCTTGCCGCAGCCGGAGGGTCCGACCAGCACCAGGAACTCGTTGTCGGCGATATCCAGATCGACACCGTGGACGACTTCCGCGGCGCCGAAGCGCTTGACCACCCGACGAAGACTGACCTCGGCCAACCGCCCCTCCTCGAACCGTAGCGACGTCGCTTCACAGATGCATCAAGGTGGTGCATTCTGTGTAACCGATTACAAAGTACCAGCCCTTTTTGGTTGCGTCGAGGCATCCCCGGCAGTGGACGGCGACCCTTCCCTCCAACCTCCAGCCCGGCGTTCGGCCGGAATAAGGGATGTCGCCAGCCTCGCCGGCGTCTCCACGGCAACGGTATCGAGGTTTTTCAACGAGCCGTCGAGCCTGCGTCCCGACATGCGGAGGCGCGTCGACAATGCCGTGCGGGAGCTCGGATACATCCGCCACGGGGCTGCCCGCGCGCTGTCGATGCGCCGCTCCCATGCGATCGGTGCGATCATTCCGACCGTCGACAATGCCACGCGCGCCAACAAGGTGGCGGCGCTGCAGAAGCGCTGCCGCGAGCGCGGCTACAACCTCGTGCTGGCGCTTTCCGAATACGACCTGGATCTCGAGCTTCAGCAGTGCCGCAACCTGATCGAGGCCGGCATCGACGGAATGATGCTGGAAGGGGGACTTCACGATCCGGCGCTCTATACGCTGCTCGAGAAGCGCGGCATCGCCTTCGTCAATACCAGCGTCTACGACCCGCTGTCGCCCTATCCGAACATCGGGTTCGACAACCGCGCTACCGCAAGCAGGCTGGCAGAACACCTGCTCGACCTCGGGCATCGGGAGTTCGGCATGATCGCCGGCCCGCGGCGCGGCAACGACCGGGCCAGCGACCGGGTGAACGGCGTGCGCGACGCGTTGCGCGCGCGCGGCCTCGACATGCCGGATGAACGTATCGTCGAGCACCCGTACAGGGTGATCGAGGGCCGCAAGGGCCTGCGCGCGCTGATGAGCCGCCGGCCGCAACCGACGGCGGTGATCTGCGGCAACGACGTGCTGGCATTCGGGGCGCTGATCGAGGCGCAGGCGCTAGGCCGGCGCGTTCCCGGCGATCTGTCGATTGCCGGTTTCGACGATCTGGACTGGGCCTCGCAACTGCCTCCGGGCCTCACCACGATGGCCTTGCCCGCCAGCGAGGTTGGGCAGATGGCGGCCGATTTCCTGATCGACAGCCTGACCGGAACGGCCTTGCCGCGCGCCGTTGAGGTCGAGGTCAAGCTTATTCTGCGCGGGTCGACCGGACCGGCGCCCGCCTGACGGAGTCCTTTTCGATTGACTTGCAGTCGGCCCGCTGTCTAATCTTTGTAAGCGGTTACAGAAATCCTCCCGGTGTGCAAGCATCGCGGCGGACGGCATCAGGGAGGTCCCTCTTGCGCTTCGGACTGGTCGGGTTCGGCCTGTGGGGCCGGCATCACGCCGAGGCAATCGCCAAGGTGCCCGGCGCCGAACTGGCTGCGATATCCTGCGAAAGCGAGACCACGGCCGCCGCCGCCCGTGAACGGTTTCCGCAAGCCGCGATCCATCGCGATTTTCGCTCGCTCCTCGACGACCGGTCTATCGAGGCGGTGGACATCGTCGTGCCAAACCATCTGCATGAGCAGGTGGGCGTCGCGGCGCTCGCAGCGGGAAAGCATGTGCTTCTGGAAAAGCCGATGGCGCTCAGCGCCGCTTCATGCGACCGGCTGATCGCCGCCGCCGACAGATCCGGCAAGGTGCTGACGATCGGACACGAGTTTCGCCTCTCCACGCAATGGGGGCGCATCAAGACGCTCATCGACGAGGGCGCCATAGGCGCCCCGCTCTACGCCAATGTCAGTCTCTTTCGCTTTCCCTACCGGCAGGGTTCCGGCGGCTGGCGCTACGACCGCGACCGCGTCGGCTCCTGGATCCTCGAGGAACCGGTCCATTTCTTCGATTCCGTGATGTGGTATTTCGAGGAACTCGGCGATCCTGCAAGCCTCGTGGCCTATGGCAATGCACGCCTCGGTCGCGGCGGAGGCGGCGAGCGCCCGGCGATGGCCGACAATCTGACCACGGTCATGCGCTGGCCGGGCGGTGAATACGCCGTCATCACGCAGAGCCTGGCCGGTTTCGAGCATCATCACGTGATGGAGATCGTCGGCAGCGACGGCTCGATCCGCACATGGTGGTCGGGCGCCGAGGACCGAACCCGCCATCCGGCCTTCGAGCTCAAGATAAAACGACGCGGAGCCGAGCGCGCCGAAACCATCGCGCTCGGCGCCTCGGGCGAACTTTTCGAGCTCGACGAGGAGCTTCGCCTCGTCGTCGACGCATTCCGGAAGGGAACGCCGATCATCTCCGGCGCGGAGGCTCGCAAGCGCGTCCTGTGCTGCCTGGCGGCGGAGCGCGCGCTCGCAGACGATCGCGAAATCACGCTCGACTTTGGGAATGACGGCGCTCGGGAGGCGGCCGCGCCGATACACAGACGGGGCGAATGAAGCCCCTTTACCAGGGAGGAAGATCATGAAGAGACTTGCAGCAGCATTGGCGGCGGGCGCGTTGGCGCTGGGGCTTCTGCCCGGCATGGCCGCCGCGCAGGAAAAGAAGATCACCGTGATGACATGGAACATTCCCTACTTCGAGGAGGGGTTCCAGGTCTGGGTGGACGAATTCAAGAAACTGCATCCGGACTTCACCGTCGAACGCATCGACATGAAGGGTACCGAACTGCCGACCTTCTACCAGACGCAGGTCGTCGCCGGAACGCCGCCGGACATCGTCGACGTGCAGGGCGGCCTGTGGCTGGAATATGCCTCACAGGGCGGCCTCACCGACCTGACGCCCTTCCTGGAAAGGGACAAGGATTACACCGGGAGGCTGTACCCGGAGGTTCTCGCCAACTGGGAATACGAGGGCAAGAACTACGGTGTTCCGCTCTATGTCAGCAAGACGCTGCTCTTCCTGAACCGGAAGATGATGCAGGAAGCCGGGATCACCAAGGATCCCGAAAGCTTCGACGAGATCATGACGGCCGCCGAAAAGATGGCGGGCGGCGAGAAGACAGGCCTGATGACGCTCAACTTCGACTGGCTGTATTGGCCGCTCTTCGCCATGAACGGCGTCGAATTCGTCAACGAGGCAGGCACCGAAGCAGCCTTCAACACGCCGGAGACCGTGGCCCTGGTGCAGCGACTGGCCGAAGCCACGCAGAAGGGCGTGATCGACAAGATCAGCTGGACGGGGCGTTGGGTGGAGCCCAACGGGGCATTTGCCGCCGGCACCGTCGGCATGCTGCATGCGCACGCGCCGGCCTATCTGTGGTTCCAGAGCAAGGCGGACTGGGTCAACCCCGAGACGGTCGGCGCCATCAACCTGCCGGGCGGCTGGTCGACCCCGAACTCCCATGCACTGATCATGTCCAAAGGCACGAAGTGGCCGGAACAGTCATGGGATTTCATGAAGATCGCCACCAGCGGCGCGGGCGCCAAGGCCATGGGCACCGGCACCAACAACCTGACGGGCGACCGTGCCGTCAACGAGGAGCTGATGGCCTATTTCGCCAAGGAGATCCCGGCCGTCGTGCCGGCGCTGGAGACGCAGTTCCAGAACCTCGACAAGCTGACCGGCAATTGGCCCTTCGCCAAGGATGCGGCGCTGAAGGAGGCATTCTATCCGGAGCTGCAGGCGGCCGTCCTCGGGGAGAAGGACGTCAAGGAGGCGCTCGATTCTGCCGAGCGCAAGGTGAACCGGGTCCTTTCGTCGCGCTGAGCCATGGCGCCCCGCACCGATACCGCGCCGGCGCCGAAGACGCGCCGGCGCGTCCTCGAAGGGGCGCGGACATTCGCCTCCCGCAAGCGGACGCGCGAGATTGGGCTGGTGTGGCTGTTCCTGGCGCCGTCGCTCGCCATCTTCACCATCTACCGCATCGTCCCGCTGATCTGGAACGGCGTGCTTTCGTTCCAGTTCTGGTCGCCCTACAAGCCGGCCGAATTTGCCGGGCTCTATCACTACGAGGAGATGCTCTTCTATGACGAGGCCTTCTGGGAGACGCTGTGGAACACCCTGATCTTCATGGCTTCCGCCCCGGTCGGCATTGCGCTGGCATTGGGCGTGGCGCTGCTCGTCGACACGCCGATCCGCGGCCGCAACACGTACCGCACCATCGTCTTCATGTCCTATCCGGTAATGACGGTCGCCGTCGGCATCATCTGGCAGTGGCTCTTCAACGAGAAGGTCGGGCTGATCAACTACGTGCTGATCTCGCTCGGCGTCATCGACCAGGGGATACCGTTCCTCGAAAGCTTCACCTTTGCCCTGCCGGCCGTCATCGTCGCCTCGATCTGGCAGGTGATCGGCTTTTACATGATTATCCTGCTCACCGGGCTGCAGAGCATTCCGCCGAGCCTCTATGAAGCAGCCGCCATAGACGGCGCCGGCGCCGTCCAGCGCTTCCGCCGGATCACCCTGCCGCTGATCCGGCCGTCGCTGTTCCTGTGCTTCGTGGTCGGCATCATCAACTCGTTCACCGCCTTCGACCTGATCTTCGTGATGACTGGCGGCGGCCCTGGCCACGCCACCGACCTCCTCGTCACCTACATCTACTCGACGGCCTTCCGGCTCTCGAAATTCGATTATGCGGCGGCCATCACCGTGGTCAACTTCCTGCTTTTCGTCGCCTTGGCCTTCCTCGCCAACCGGCTTGCCGGCGGCGAGGCCGGGGCGGTCAAGCCGGGCGGCTGAGGGCGCCGATGCACAGATATCCGAGATGGCCTGTCCATGTCGCTCTGTTGGCGGTCTCCACCATCATGCTGGTGCCGTTCTACTGGGTCCTGAAGACCAGCCTGACCGGCGAAAACATTTTCGCGTTCCCGCCCGCCCTTTGGCCCGAGAACCCCCACCCCTTCTTCTACGTGGACGTGTGGTACGCGATCCCCTTCTTCCGCTACCTGGTCAACAGCGTCATCGTCTCGGTCGTGGTCGTCGCGGCGAACGTGGTGCTCAACGGCATGGCCGGCTATGCGCTGACGCGCGACTTCCCCGGCAAGGCGACGACCATCCTGCTCTTTCTGAGCTGCATGATGATCCCCTTCCAGGTGACCATCATCCCGGCCTATCTGATCACCTCGGAACTGGGGCTCCTGAATTCGCATGCCGGGATGGCGCTGCCCCTGAGTTCCACCATCGTCTGCATCTTCATCTTCAAGGCGGCGTTCGAGGCCATCCCGAAATCGCTGATCGACGCGGCCCGTATCGACGGCGTGCCGGACTGGATGATCGTCTTCCGCATTATCATGCCGCTGACCAAGCCGGCGATCGCCACCAACGTCATCCTCTCCTTCATCTGGTCGTGGAACAGCTTCCTGTGGCCGCTGGTGATCATCCGCGACGAGACCATGCAGACGCTGCCGCTAGGCTTGTCGCGCTTCCTCTCAGTGGTGGAGGACACGACCGGCGCTCTCTACGCCTTCTGCGTCATGGTGCTGGTCCCGGGGCTGGTCATCTTCCTGCTGGCGCAGAAGGAGTTCGTGTCCGGCCTGACCTCCGGGGCGACGAAGGGCTGAGGATGCGTTCGCCCGGCCTGCTGAAACGCTTCCTCATCACACTCACCGCCATGGCGCTGGTGACCGCGGCGTGGAACGTCTACGTCGTCCTCAACGACGACGGGACGATCAGCGGCCGGGTGGTCGACGGAGCGGGAAACCCCGTGGAAGGGGCGAAGGTGACCCTCTCGGAGCGGTCGCTGCTGGTCGCCCGCCCGCGCGGGCAGACCGTGACGGATGCGGAGGGGCAGTTCGCGTTCACCGGGCATCGGCTGCACAGGCTCTATCTGGAAGCGAGCAAGGAAGGAGCGGGGCGCGGCAGCCAGCGCGAATACCGGCTCTACTTCAAAGGCCAGAACCTGGAGCTGGAGGAGCCGCTGCAGCTTGGCGCCGGGGGCGCCACATGAGCCAGCAGGAACGTCCTCTCATCCTGTTCGACCCGTTTCCGCGCTCACGCGATCTCATCTTCACCGAGGCGGCCTGGCGGGATCTCGCCGGCCGCGCGCGCGTCATCGGCCACGAGGACGGGCGGATGCCGGCTGCCATCGTCGAACGCCATCTCGGCGAGGCGGAACTGGTGATCGGGCAGACCGATCTGCCCGCGGAGCGCATCGACGCCGCGCCCCGGCTGAAGGCGATCATCAACGTCGAAGGGAATTTCCTGCCCAATGTCGACTATGCCGCCTGCTTCCGGCGCGGCATCCAGGTGCTCGCCGCCGCGCCGGCCTTCGCCGGACCGGTCGCCGAGATGGGTCTGGCGATGGCGCTCGACCTGGCGCGCGGCGTTACCGCCGCCGACCGGGCGTTTCGGAACAGGGAGGAGAGATACGGGCTCGCCGGGAACGGCGACGCCTTCACGCTGTCCGGCTGCGACCTCGGCTTCGTGGGATTCGGCAATCTCGGCCGTGCGCTGCAGCCGCTGCTGGCGCCGTTCAGGCCGCGTATCCGGGTCTTCGATCCATGGCTGCCGGCCGGGCACCTGCGGGAATTCGGCGTGCTGCCCGCGACGCTCGACGAGGTGCTTCGCGCCTCCCGCCTTACATTCGTGCTGGCCGGCGTCACGTCGGAAAATCGCGGCATGATCGGCAAAGGAGAGCTGGCGTCGATGCCCCCGGGAGCGGCGCTCGTGCTTCTGTCGCGAGCCGAGGTGGTCGACTGGAGCGCGCTCATGGAGGCGACTGGGGACGGGCGCATCCGCGCCGCCACGGATGTCTTTCCGCAGGAGCCGGTCGCGCCTGACGACCCGGTGCGGCACAATCCCAACCTCCTGCTTTCCGCTCACCGGGCGGGCGGCGTGCGGGAGGCGTTCCACCGCATCGGCGAAATGGTGGTGGACGACGCGCTGCTGATCCTCGCCGGGCTGCCGGCGGTGCGGCTGCAGGCGGCGCGGCGGGAAACCGTGGGCCGCCTGCGCTCCAGGCCGGGCCGCTCCTACGGCAAGGACGAGATCTGAATGGGGTTGATACACCGCCTCGGCCTTGAACCGGCGCGCCGCGGGGTCATCCTGCACGCCGACGATGTCGGCATGTGCCACGGCGCCAACACTGCCTTCGTGGCGCTGTCGCGCATCGGAGCGCTGACCTGCGGCTCGGTCATGGTGCCGTGCCCATGGTTCCCGGAAATCGCGCACATCGCGGCGGCCGAGACGACACTCGACCTCGGCGTCCACCTGACGCTGACCAGCGAATGGCCATCTTACCGCTGGGGACCGCTGACGCGTGCCGGTGCGGGCTCCGGACTGGTCGACGACGACGGCTATTTCCCCCGCACGGTCGCCGCGCTCGCGGCCGCTGTCGACCCTGGGGCGGCCGAACTGGAGATGCGGGCACAGGTCGACCGGGCACTGTCCTTCGGCATCGACGTCACCCACATCGACACGCATATGGGCGCAGCGCTCTCGCCGCCGCTGCTCGACGCCTACTGCCGGATCGGCAACGACTACCGGCTGCCGGTGCTCTTGCCGCGGGACAGCCGCCATTACGCCGAAGTCCTGAAGCTCGACACGCCGGGGTGGCGCGAGACCCTCGACGCAGCAGTCGCCCGCCTCGACGCCGGGCATATGCCGCTGGTCGACGACTTCAGGATGACGCCCGGCGTTCCGCACGCCGAAAGCGACGCCGCCTACCGCTCGCTCGTCTCCGGCCTGCCGGCCGGGCTGACCTTCCTTGCGCTGCATCCGAATGCCCCCGGCGACATCGAGGCGATCGTGCCGCCGAGGGCGCATTTCCGGACCGACGAATACCGGCTGCTGCGCAGCGGCGCGGTCTCCG
>JAJFMR010000506.1 GCA_020696915.1 Rhizobiaceae bacterium
CGCGCTGGTGACCCGACCCGCGCCGCTTGCCTCCAGGACTGCCCGGCGTCTCGAGGGCATGGGCTTCCTGCCGGTCATCCTGCCACTTTCGGAAACCAGGCAGCTGGAGGTCGATCTCGCCGACATTCCTCCGACGCCCGGTTGCATCGCGGTTACCAGCGCAAATGCGATTCTGAACACTCCGCGCGGTCTCGTCCGGCGGTTTGCCCAAATTCCCTGTTTTGCCGTGGGAGCAGCGACAGCCGCGGCGGCTCGCGCTGCAGGCTTCAGGTCGGTGACGGAGGGCCCCGGAGATGCGGCA
Organism: Rhizobiaceae bacterium; assembly: GCA_020696915.1. Lineage (GTDB taxonomy): Bacteria > Pseudomonadota > Alphaproteobacteria > Rhizobiales > Rhizobiaceae > JAJFMR01. Next base: position 302 of record JAJFMR010000506.1, read on the forward strand.
GGCCTGGCCTTCACGCTGGCGTCGGGCGCCGGGGTGCCACCGGTGGTCTATCTCTGTGGCCGCGTCCGGCGCCCGGACTTCGAGGCGGCGCTCGCGGCGACCGGCACCGACGTCTCGGTGGTCGAAACCTACGTCACGATCGGCGTTCGTCCGGATGTCGGTGAGGCCTCGGCGACAATCGGCCGCGAGCCGCTGTCGGCGGCGCTCGTCTACTCCGTGGGCGCTGCGGAGGCCCTGCTCGAACTTGCCGGCCGGCCGGAATTCGCCCGTCTGTTCCAGGACACGGCGTTTTGCTGCCTGTCGCGGCGGATCGCCGCCCCCTTGAAGGAAGGAGGGCTGAAAATCCTGGTGGCGACGGAACCAACCGAAGAGGCGCTGCTTTCCCTGCTTGTCAAACCGGCCTGAAGGCCGCACCACGCTGCTTCTGTCTTGCACCGGTGGTGTGATAGGCATCGCTTCTGTCCCTCAACCGGTCCGAATCCAGGGCCGCGTGCTTTCGGAGGCCGAATTGGTCAAAACCCCCCGTACACGGCATTCAGGAACGCATCGCGAGCCGATGACCATCGATCTCGAGTCCGGCGAGGTTTCCCGCTCCGCTCCGGGGGACAAGACGGAAATCCTGGACCTGCAGCCATCAGCCGAAACAGAACCGGCCGGCGCCGTGTCGTCGGATTCTCCGCCGCAACAGGTCGACGAGGACGCCGCTGCAGGAGAACCGAAAGATGCGGGCGACCCCGGCGTGCTACCCGACACGGAGCCGGCTGCAGCGGAGCCTTGGCCCCACGCAGAAGACGCCCCTCCCGCCGCCAATGTCGAATGGCGTGAGGCGCGCACCGACCCGGATCCGGACGAAGGGCCGGAGCGGCAACCGGCAGCGGAACCGTCCACCCCGCCGCCCGCCGGTCGCGCAGCGGCGGGCGGCGGCATACGCATGCTTGCGGCAGGACTTCTCGGTGGGCTGGTGGCGCTGGCCGGTGGCGGATTGCTGCAGTTCGCCGGCCTGCTCGGGACGCCGGGCGGCGACGCGGCTCCCGGGCCGAATCGCGTCGCAACGGAAATCGCCTCGCTGAAAGCCGAAATTGCCGAACTCAGGCAACGGCCGGGAGACGGCGCGGCCGATACGGAGATGTCCGGGCGTGTCGACGGACTCGCCCGCTCCGTCGAGCAACTCGGGAGCGACCTGGCGGCGCTGCAGGAATCGGACGGTTCGTCCGGCGGCGACAATGCCGCTCTTTCGGCGCTCGATCAGCGCCTCGGCGAAGTGGAAACGGCGATCACCGGTCTTTCGGCAGGACCGGGGCCGGCCTCGGAGACGCTGGCTCCGCTCAACGAGAGGATCGCCGGGCTCGAGGCGATGGTGAAGGCGGCCGGCGAAGCCGCTGCCGCGACGGACGGACGGCTGGGGGCCATCGAGCAAAGTATCGCGACGCTGCGCGCCAAAGTCGATGCACAGGCGGCGCAGCCGGAAATCGCGCTCGCCATCGCCGCGTCGGCGCTGAAATCGGCAATTGAGCGCGGCGTGCCCTTCGAGGCGGAGATCGAGACATTCGCCGCGGTCGCGCCCGACGCCCAGGAAATTGCCGCGCTCCGCAGCTACGCCGAAACCGGCATTCCCACACGGGCCGACATTCTCGAAGAGACCGAGACAGCAGCCGCTGCGATGATCGCCGCCGCCAATCCTCCGCCCGAGGATGCAAGCTTCTTCGAGCGGCTGCTTGCCAGCGCCGAATCGCTGGTGACGGTGAGGCCGGTCGGCGCCGTGAAGGGAGCGGGGGTTCCCGAGACCGTCGCTCGCATGGAGGTGGCCGTCAAGTCCGGCGATCTCGAACAGGCCATAGTTCGACACACTGCCGGAAACTGTCAAGGCCGCCGGGGCGGGGCTGGCCGATCGGATCCGGGCGCGGATCGAAGTCGAAAGGCTGGCGAACCAGGCCATCGCCTCGGCGATGAAAGCCTGAGGCCGGGCGATGATCCGCGTCCTTTTCTTCATCGTCATCGTCCTGATGCTCGGCCTCGGCTTCGCCTGGCTGGCGGACCGGCCGGGCGACATGGTCGTCACGTTCGGCGGCTACCAATACCGGGTCAGCCTGATGGTGGCGGCACTGGCAGTCACCGCAACCGTTGCCGCGGTCATGGTCGGCTGGTGGCTGATCAAGTCTATCTGGCGCGGCCCGTACCGGATTTCGCGGTATTTTCGCGTCCGCCAGCGCGATCGCGGCTACCAGGCGCTGTCGAGCGGCATGATCGCGGCCGGGGCGGGCGACGCCGCACTTGCGAGGAAGATGAACAGGCAGGCGGCCAGGCTCATCCGCGCGGAAACCGAGCCGCTCATCCATCTTCTCGACGCGCAGGCGTCACTGCTGGAGGGGGACCACGAAGCTGCCCGCACGAAATTCGAGCGCATGCTCGACGACCCCGAACTGCGCCTGCTTGGCCTTCGCGGGCTCTACCTGCAGGCCGAGCGGCTCGATGACCGCGCCGCTGCCCGCCATTACGCCGCCCGGGCTGCCGAGGTGGCGCCGCAGCTCGAATGGGCCGCCGAAGCGACGTTCGAGGAAAGGACGGCCAGGGGCGATTGGGACGCCGCGCTGCAACTGATCGATGCGCGCACGGCGCCTGGCCCGGCAGCGCGAGAAGCTGTCGGTCGGCGTCGTGCCGTGCTTTTGACCGCCAAGGCCATGGAGGTGCTCGACAGCGATCCCGCCGCCGCCCGCGCCGCCGCACTCGAGGCCGTCCGCCTGCAGCCGTACTTCCCGCCTGCGGCGGCGGTGGCCGCGAAGGCGCTGTTTCGGCAGAACGACCTGCGCAAGGCCTCGAAGATCCTGGAAACAGCGTGGAAGGCGGAACCGCACCCCGAGCTCGCCGACCTCTATGTCCATGGCCGGCCGGGCGACGCCGCTCTCGACCGGCTTCAACGCGCCAGGCGCCTGGAGTCACTTCATCCCAACCATCCCGAATCATCGCTGGCCGTCGCCCGGGCCGCGCTCGAGGCCCGGGAGTATCAGGCGGCCCGCGACGCTGCCGAGGCGGCGATCCGCATGCAGAACCGCGAAGCCGGGTGGCTGCTGCTGGCCGACATCGAGGAGGCCGAGACCGGCGATCAGGGACGAATGAGGCAATACCTGGCGCGGGCCATGCGGGCGCCCGGAGATCCGACCTGGGTCGCCGACGGCTTCGTGTCCGACCGCTGGGCCCCGGCCTCGCCCGTCACGGGCAAGCTCGACGCCTTCGAATGGCGGCCGCCGGTGGAAAGGCTCGGCCATCTGATCGAGCAAGGCGACCTGGAGGCGGATCTCGCGCGGCCGGCACTTGCGCCGCCGGAGCCGGCAGAGGCAGCAGAGGCGCCGATCGAAATCGGGGCGGGCGAGGAGCCCTCGCCGGGCCAGCCGGCTGCTTCTCCGGCGGTCGAATACGCGGCGCAAGGCGAAGTCGATGCACATGCCGCTTCGACAGGGGACGGCGAGGCCGTCGAACCCCCCGACCCCGCCTCGGTAGCCGGGGAAGAACCGCCGCGCCTGCCGGACGATCCCGGCATCGAACCCGATGATGGGGAGGAGTCGTCCCAGCGACGGTTCCGCCTGTTCTGATTATCCCCTAGGTTGGCTTCGGATCCAGGCCAAGCGGAGGTACAGCATAGTGTTCGAGCGTATCCTTGCCTATCTGAAGGAGCTGCCGGCCGGGGGAGCGACCGGCGGGCGGCGGAAAGCCGGCGATGATCCGCGTGTCGCCGCGGCTGCCCTGATCTACCACGTCATGGACGCCGATGGCGTGCGCCAGGACGCTGAATGGGAACGGATGAAAGAGGTGCTCGGCGAGAGCTATGGCGTCAGCGGCGCGGCGCTCGACCGGCTGGTGGAGGCCGGTGCCGAGGCCGACCAGGATGCCGTCGATCTCTATGCTTTCACCAGCGTCCTCAAGCGACATCTCGACCAGGCCGCGCGCATCGGTTTTATCCGCATCTTGTGGGAAGTCGTTTTCGCGGACGGCGAACTGCATGAGATGGAAGATCACACGCTCTGGAGGATCGCCGAGTTGATGGGGGTCGACCGCCGCGAGCGGGTGCTTGCCCGACAGGAATCACGTCGCCGCGCGCCGGGCGCCCCAGGCGCTTCCACCGACGGCGAATAGACCATTCCCGCTTTCCCAGAACCGCAGGAATGATCCATCTTCTTGTTTTCTCGGAATTCCGCACGCAAGACTGCTATGCAGTTTTGCTGGAATTCCTTTGGCCGGAGGTCATGACGACGACACATCTGTTTCCAGGTCGTCC
>JAJFMR010000098.1 GCA_020696915.1 Rhizobiaceae bacterium
TTGATGCAGACGTCGATGCCGCCGAACGCCTCGACGGTCCGCCCGACCGCCGTCTTGACCTGTGACTCGTCGCGAATGTCGCAGAGTGCCGGCAGCGCCCTTCCGCCAGCCTTTTCGATGTCGGCGGCCGCGGTGAAGATGGTGCCGGGCAGCTTCGGATGAGGCTCCGCCGTCTTGGCGGCGATTGCGACGTTGGCGCCGTCAGCCGCGGCCCGCAGCGCGATGGCCAGGCCGATGCCGCGCGATCCGCCGGAAATGAACAGCGTCTTGCCCTTCAGCGATGTCATCTTCTCATCTTCTCCCTGATCGACCGGCCGCAAGGTATTCGATTCGGATGGCATTTCGCGATTCGCAGAAACGCCGGAATGCCTCAGCCCCGGAAGACGAGCGCCGCGCCGCCGCCGATCAGCATGAATCCCGCGGCATGGTTCCAGCTCAGACTTTCCCTCAATAAAGCACGGAGAACACCGCGAAGACGGCCAGCGTCACCACTTCCTGGATGGTCTTCAGCTCGGCCGCCGAATAGGCCTGGTGCCCGATGCGGTTGGCCGGCACGGCGAGCCAGTATTCGAAGAAAGCGATCGACCATGAGAACAGGACCGCCGCGTAGAGCGGCGTCGTCCTGAACTTCAGATGCCCGTACCAGGCAAATGTCATGAAGACGTTGGAAGCGATCAGCAGAAGGACGGGAAGCACCTTCGGCGACAGGAGGATCGTCATGGGAGAATCCGCTCGAGAAGGCGGCAGACTTCGGGCTCCCGCGCCGGATTGTCAATCGCCATACTTTCATTGCCCTGGTTCGGGTATGATGAGCCTTCCGGAACGGAGGACGAAAGTGCAGTTGCCCAGGGAAAGAGAGTGGGACCTGACGATCGGACCCGACACGGTCAGGATGTTCATCACGAAGGCAAAAGCCATCAGTGCGGCCGTCAAGCAGGATTACGACGGCGGCTCCGAGCACGAGGTGGAGCTCGGCGACGACGACCGCGACAATCATCACCACGACGGGCTGGCCGAGGAGAAGACGGAAGATTTGACGAGCGAGGAACTGCGTGAGCTGATCGACGACCTCAATGTCGACGAGTCGGCCGAACTCGTCGCGATCATGTGGATCGGCCGCGGCGATTACGAAGCGGCGGAATTCGCCGAAGCCGTGGCAGAGGCTCGCGGCCGCGGCAGCAGGCAGACCGCAAAGTACCTGCTCGGTTTTCCGTTTCTCGGCGACTGGCTGGAAGAGGGTCTCGAAGCGATCGGCGCGTGACGCCCATGCAATTAAGATTGACCGTGCCGCCGGCCAATCGGGCAACCGCCCGCACGTTCTCGGCGTTTCCACCCGGATGACTGGAAATCGCCTGATCCTGCCCGCGCCTGCAGGGCTGCTCCTCGCGGCCGTCCTTACACTGTCCAGCCCGGTGTCGAACCTGGCGCAGGAGCTTCCGCAGTCGGCGCCGGCGCCCGCTCTGCGCGATCCCGGAGAGGCGCCGAACGAGCCCGCCGCGCCGGTCCCGCTTCCCGAGCCGCGCCCGAGGCGAAGCGAAGAGCCCGGCGAGCCGCAACCGGCAGACCCGGACGGCCCTGCCCCCCCGCCCGGCGCACCCGAAGCCGACGCCCCTCCTCCGGCGCCGCCGCCCGACCCGCGCTCGGCCATGCGGCCCGATCCCACCGGCACGATGCCGGCGCCGGAAACCGAGTGCCGGCGGCGCCTGGCGGCCCTCGGCGCCGCGTTCGAGGAGCATGCCGCGGAATCCGACCCGTCGGCCGGCTGCTCCATGCCCTATCCGCTGATGCTCCGGTCCTTCGGGCGGGGCATCGCGCTCGAGCCGGCCGCCGCGATGTCCTGCGCCATGGCCGAAGCCTCGGCCCGCTTCATCCAGGAGGTTGCCACGCCGGCGGCGCAAGCGGCTTTCGGCAAGGGACTGAAGTCGGTGTCGCAAGCCTCGGCCTATGTCTGCCGCCCCCGCCATGGCGGAGGAAAACTGTCGGAGCATGCTTTCGGAAATGCTCTCGACATCGCCGCTTTCACGCTGGCCGACGGCGCCCGGGTCGCGGTCGAACTGCGGCCGGAGGCCGAGGCGGCGATATTTCTTGGCAGTCTGCGCAAGGCGGCGTGCGGTCCGTTCAGCACGGTGCTCGGACCGGGCAGCGATGCCGACCACGCCACGCATCTGCATTTCGACCTGCAGCCGCGCCGCAGCGGCGGCAGTTTTTGCCAGTGATGGCTGCAGCGACAGCGGTTCAAGAGGCCGCCCGGACCGACGGCGGCGCCGCATTTCCGCCGCAGCGGTAAACGCCGGCGCTGATCTTTCCTTTACCGTTTCCCGCTAGGCTCGGGCTTCCCGACAATCCCGTAATGCGTGCCGGCTCGCGGGTCCGGCCAGGTTCGCGGAGCCCGAAGCATGGCCAGCATGGATTGCGCCGACAGGATCGCTCAAGCGAGGCGCCGGCCGGCGGCCGGCCGCCGCGCACCGCGCATCGGCGCGGCCATGCTCCTGCTGGCGCTGTCGGGAGCGGCCTGCACGAGCGGCAGCGTGTTCGACCTGGAACCGGCCGTCGATGTAGGCGCCTCGACGCCGGCGCTGCCGGCCGCGCCGCAGCCCGGCCCGGCGGCTTCGGTGGGGTTCGTCGCCGCCTATCCGCATTTCGAGCCGCAGGTGCCCGAGCCGATGCCGGCCGACGAGGCCGATTGCCGCCGCGACCTGAAGCGGCTCAGGGTAGCCTATCGCGACCTGCAGCGTATCGACCAGGGCGGCGCCTGCCGTATCGACCACCCTGTCGAAATTTCGGCCATCGGCAGCGTCCGCCTGCAGCCGGCGGCGACGGTCACCTGCGCCATGGCAAAGGCCTTCGCGCGCTGGACGAAGGACGAGCTCGTCCCGTCGGCGCGGCTTCGCTACCTGTCCGGCGTCAGGACGATCGTCCAGGGTTCGAGCTACTCCTGCCGCAACATCCGCGGCTCGCGCACCGCCTCCGAACATTCCAAGGGCAACGCCATCGACGTGATGCGCATCGTGCTCAACAACGAAAAATCTATAAACGTGAGACGGCCCGGATTTTTCGCGTTCCGCCAGCGCAGCCTGCTCAACAATGTGCGCGCCGACGCCTGCGGCTATTTTTCCACCGTGCTGGGCCCCGGTTACGACCGCGACCACAAGGACCATTTCCACTTCGACATCAAGGCGCGCCGCAACGGCTACGTGGCCTGCCGCTGAGGTTTTGCGGGCTGCCCTCCGCCTGATAATTCCGGCGCGCCAGGGGTCGCCGGTCAATCGCCGGAGGGCCGGAGGGATCCGGCGGCGCCACTGCTTCGTTGTGGGTGGCTTTCCTCCTTCGTCATGTACGGGCGAGCCACGCGGGCAACCGTGCCGTGGAAGTCCGGCAGCGCTCCGGCCATGCCGAACCCGCAGGTGGCACGCTGCGGCCGCGGACTTGTGGACGGACGAATGGCCGCAGCTATTTTCCCTGGAGCGGCGGCGATGCTATTGAACGGGCATGGTCTATGCAGAAATAGCGATCGTCTTCATCCTCATCTGCGTCAACGGCCTGCTGGCCATGTCCGAACTGGCCGTGGTTTCGTCGCGTCCTGCCCGCCTCAAGGCGATGATCGACCGCAACGTGAAGGGGGCCGGCCGTGCTTTGGCGCTTGGCGCCAATCCCGGCCGTTTCCTGTCCACCGTGCAGATCGGCATCACCCTGGTCGGCGTGCTTTCCGGGGCTTTTTCCGGCGCCACGCTCGGCGAACGCCTGGCCGGGCAGCTGCTGTCGCTCGGCGTGCCCGCCAACGCCGCCGACGCGCTGGGCGTCGGCATCGTGGTGGCGGTGATCACCTACGGCTCGCTGATAATCGGCGAGCTTGTCCCCAAGCAGATCGCGCTCCGCGACCCGGAAGGCATAGCCGTCAGGGTGGCGCCGGCGATGGGCGTTCTCTCGAAAGTCTCCCTGCCCCTCGTCTGGCTGCTCGATTTCTCCGGCCGCGCCCTGCTCTGGTTGCTTGGCCAGCACGGCGAGTCCGAGGAGAAGGTGACGGACGAGGAGATCAAGATGCTGGTCGCCGAGGCGGAGCACCACGGCACCATCGAATCCGACGAGCGCCGCATGATCGCCGGCGTCATGCGGCTCGGCGACCGCGCCGTGCGGGCCGTGATGACGCCGCGCACCGAGGTAGACTGGCTGAACCTCGAATGGGACGAGGCAACCTGCCGCAGGATGCTCATCGCGACGCAGCATTCGCGGCTGCCGGCCGGCGAAGGGGTGGTCGATGCGATGGTCGGCGTCATCCAGACACGCGACATCCTCGCCGCGATGCTGGCCGGCGAGAGCTTCGATCCACGCCGCCATGTACGGCCGGCGCCCATCGTGCACGACCAGGCCGACGCGCTCGACGTGCTGACGACGCTGAAGGAATCGCAGGTGCCCATGGCGCTGGTGCACGACGAGTACGGGCATTTCGAAGGCATCGTCTCGCCCGCCGACATACTGGAGTCGATCGCCGGGGTATTCCGCGCCGACGCCGACGAGGACCATCCGCCGGTGGTGCGGCGCGAAGACGGCTCGTTTCTGCTTGCCGGTTACATGCAGGCCGACGAGATGGCCGACCACCTCGGCATCGACCTGCCCGAGAACCGCGACTACGAGACGGTTGCCGGCTACGTGCTGTCCCACATGCACCATCTGCCGGCGACCGGCGAGACGGTCGATGCGCAGGGCTGGCGCTTCGAGGTCGTCGACCTGGACGGCCGCCGCATCGACAAGCTGATAGCCTCACGCCTGCCTGGCCCTCATCGCCACGCGCGGCGGCGGTGAGCCGCACCCTCGCGGGAAGGAAGGCCGCCCCGCGAGGATTGCATTGGCGCCGCCGCCCGGTCAGGCTGCCTGCGCCAGCCTGCCGTCCTTCGCGCGGGCGTCCTTGAGCACGTTCGCCCACCAGGCCAGTTCATCGAGCATCGTCGCCGCCGCCTGGTTGAGGTGCTCGAAGTCCTCGATCTTCCGGCCCTGCTGCAGGATCTGCACGAAGTCGCCCCAGGCGATGTGAACGGCGTTGCGCGTCGGCGCCATCTGCAACTCCACGGCGTGCAGGCGCAGCTGTTCGATCGCCCTTGCGCCGCCGACCCCGCCATAGCCGACATAGGAGACCGGCTTGCGGACCCATTCCCGGTAGGCATAGTCCAGCGCGTTCTTCAGCACGGCCGTCGGCCCGCGGTTGTATTCGGCCGCCGTGATGATGAAGCCGTCGAGTTCGGCCACCTTCTTCTGCCAGGCCTGCGCAGCCTCGTTCCTGGACGGCGCCCATGCGGGTGACTTCTCCTCGTCGAAGAACGGCATCGGAAAATCGCGAAGGTCGACGATTTCCACGTCGAGGTCGCCGCGCGCCTTTGCTATGCTGGCAATCCATTCGGCCGGCCGGTCGCCGAAACGGCCTTGGCGCGTCGAGCCGATGACGACGCCGATCCTGGGTCTGGACATACGGGTTCTCCTTTCAGGCAAATGTTGGTATCTCTTGGATACCTGCACTACATAAGTGACCATGATGGGCGGCTTCAAGGAGGCACTTTTTTGAAACCCAGGCACCTGCACCGCACCGAGGATTGTCGCGCGATCAGCGACATCCTGCAGCGGATCGGCGACAAATGGTCCATCCTCGTGGTGGGCAAGCTCGGCGAGGGCCCGATGCGGTTCAGCGAACTGCGCCTCGCCGTAGGCGGCATCTCGCAGAAGATGCTGACCACCACGCTGCGCGGCCTGGAGCGTGACGGCTTCGTCACCCGCACCGTCTATCCGACCATTCCGCCGCGTGTGGACTACGAGCTTACCGGGCTCGGCTTCTCGCTTCTCGAGCCGGTGGGCGCGCTCGGCGAGTGGGCCCGGGCCAACATCGGGCGCGTCAACGAAGCACGCGTCCGCTTCGATGCGGGTTGCGATTCACCCCAGGCGGCAACCCGGAGCCGGTAGCCGCAATCCTGCGCCAGCCGGCAAGCCGCCTCAAAGGTCGGGCGGCACCGGGGTCGGGCGGCCCTCGGCGTCGAGAGCGACCATCACGAAATCGGCGTCGGTCACTTTTTCCATCAGGTTCTGCAGGTAGCGCTGCGCCCAGGCCTCGACCTTCAGCGTCATCGAGGTCCGGCCGACCCGCACCACGTCCGTATAGATGCAGAGCGTGTCGCCGATCTTCATCGGGCTTGCGAAGGACATTTCCCTGACCGCCGCGGTGACGACCCGGCCCCTCGCCCGCTCCGCCGCCCTGATGCCGCAGGCAAGGTCCATCTGCGCCATCACCCAGCCTCCGAAAATGTCGCCCGCCGCGTTGGCATCGGCCGGCATGGCGAGCGTCCTCAGCGTCAGCTGGCCGGTCGGCAAGTCGTCCGAAGCTGGCAATTCCGGGGCCTCCTGCTGCAGAACCGATCCCGCCCGCCTACAGCGGGCGGAAGCCGAGCCGTAGCCGTCCGGCGGCAAGGCGTCAACGCGAATGCCCCGGCAGACCGGGCCGCCTGCCGCCGCTTCCGCCTTCTTCCCTGTCAGGAGCATGGCGGCGCAGGGTGGCGGCTCCGGCGCGCCATCGCTATATAGGCCGGCCCAATCGGGAAGAGATCATGTCCGTTCCGGCCCCCGGCCGCAGCAAGGCGGCCATCGCCTTCATTCTGGTCACCGCGGTGCTCGACATCCTGGCGATGGGCATCATCATTCCGGTGCTGCCGCCGCTGATCGAGGAGTTCGCCGGCTCCAATGCCGATGCCGGCTGGATCAACGGCGTGTTCGTCGCGCTGTGGGCCGGCATGCAGTTCGTCGCATCCCCGGTGATCGGCTCGCTTTCCGACCGGTACGGGCGGCGGCCGGTGATCCTGCTGTCGGCCGCCGGCATGTCTGCCGATTACGTGCTGATGGCCGTGGCGCCGAACCTCTGGTGGCTGGCGCTCGGCCGCATCGTGGCCGGCATAACCTCGTCGGCCTTCACGACCGCCTTCGCCTACATGGCCGACATAACGCCGCCTCAATCGCGGGCTCGCGCCTACGGGCTGATCGGCGCGGCATTCAGCGCCGGCTTCGTGGCCGGGCCGCTGCTCGGCGGCGTGCTCGGCGAAATTTCGCCGCGTGCCCCGTTCTGGGCCGCCGCCGCGATGAGCGGCGTGGCTTTCCTCTACGGCTGGCTGATCCTGCCGGAATCGCTGCCGCCTGAAAAGCGGATGAACTTCTCCTGGCGGCGCGCCAATCCGTTCGGCGCCATGCGGCTTCTCCGCTCGCATCCGGAACTCACCGGTCTTGCCGCGGTCAATTTCCTGCTCCACTTCGCCCATCACGTGTTCTCCGCGGTCTTCGTGCTCTACGCCGCCTACCGTTATGGCTGGGGGCCATGGCAGGTCGGCGTGCTTCTGGCGCTGGTCGGCCTTCTCGACATGGCCGTGCAGGGCGTCATGGTCGGCCCGGCGGTGAGGCGTTTCGGGGATCGCGCCACGATGGTCTTCGGCCTGTTCGGCGGCGCCGTCGGCATCACCTGCATGGGCCTTGCCCCCGGCGGGCTCTGGTTCACGCTCGCCATGCTCCCCAACGCCCTGTGGGGGCTGGCCATGCCTACCCTGCAGTCGCTGATGACCCGGCATGTCTCGGAAGCCGAACAGGGACAGTTGCAGGGCGCCAACATGAGCGTTGCCTCGGTCGCCGGCGTTGCCTCGCCGCTGTTCTTCGGCGCCGTCTATGCCTTCACCGTCGCCGAGGGCTCGCCCCTGCCCTTTTCGGGCACCGCCTTCCTCATCGCCGCACTGGTCCTGCTGGCGGCGGCCGCGATCGGCTGGACGGTTGCGCGCAAGGCGGATCGCGCAGAGCGGGCGCTGCCGCGGCCGGCCGAATAGCCGTCGCTTTTTTCACAGGGCGTGCCGGAAGCCGGGATGGCTTCGGGACCCTGCGATGCCCTAGTCTGCCACCGTTCAAGCGCCATGCCGCGGCTTTGCCTTCATGCAGACTTTCGATTTCATCGTCGTCGGGTCGGGGTCCGCCGGTTCGGTCGTGGCGGAGCGCCTTTCGGCCAGCGGCCGTTATTCGGTGCTGGTCCTCGAGGCGGGCGGCAGCGACCGGCGCTTCTTCGTGCAGATGCCGCTCGGCTACGGCAAGACCTTCTTCGATCCGGGCGTGAACTGGAACTACCGCACCGAACCGGATCCCGGCCTCGCCGGCAACGCCGATCACTGGCCGCGCGGCAAGCTGCTCGGCGGCTCGAGCTCCATCAACGCGATGGTGTGGGTGCGCGGACAGCGCGAGGACTATGACGGCTGGGCGGCCGCCGGAAACAGGGGCTGGGCCTTTGCCGACGTGCTGCCGGCATTCAAGGCGATCGAGGACACCGCGGCCGGTGGCGACGCCTGGCGCGGCACCGGCGGGCCGCTGCGCGTCACCGACTGCTCGGCCTCGGTGCATCCGCTCACCCGCCGTTACCTGCTGGCGGCCGGGCAGGCCGGCCTCGCCGGCAATCCGGATTTCAACGGAGCCCACCAGGAAGGCGTCGGCATCTACCAGATTTCGACCAAAGGCGGGCGCCGCATGTCGGCGGCGCGCGCCTTCCTGCGGCCCGCCATGAGGCGCCGCAACGTTCGCGTCGAGATGAACGCGCTGGCCACGCGGATCCTGTTCGAGGGCAAACGCGCCGCCGGAGTCGAATACGAGCAGAACGGCAGCCCGAGGAAGGCAGCGGCCGGCCGCGAGGTGGTCGTCGCCTGCGGCGCGGTGAACTCGCCGCAGCTCCTGCAGCTGTCGGGCGTTGGCCCCCCCGCGCTGCTTCAGCGGCTCGGCATTCCGGTCGTCACGGCCAACGCCAATGTCGGCGCCAATCTCCAGGACCACGTCGGCATCAACTACACGTTCAGGGCAAGCGTGCCGACCCTCAACCAGCTGCTGAGGCCATGGTGGGGCAAGCTGCTGGCCGGCAGCCAGTATCTGCTGCTGCGCCGCGGACCTCTGTCGGTCTCGATGAACCATGCCGGCGGCTTCTTCCGCACCGACACCAGCCACGCCCGGCCCAACATGCAGCTTTATTTCCAGGCCTTTTCGACGGTCATTCCGAGGGCCGGCGAAAGACCGCTGCTGACCCCCGATCCGTGGCCGGGCTTT
>JAJFMR010000507.1 GCA_020696915.1 Rhizobiaceae bacterium
AAAAGAACTGCAGCCCCGGCGCAAAGTACGTGACGATGGCGGCCGCCTGGTGCTGCGGCCCGGGAAAGACCGCCGCGGTGCGCGGCTCGTCGTGGTTCTCGAGGAAGCGCGCCAGCCGGTCCTGATAGTCGAGTCCTGCCCCCAGATGGGCGCGAACGGCGCCGGCATCGGCATGGCGAAGACGATCGTAGAGGCGCTTGTCGTAGCAGTAATCGAAGCCCTGCTGCTGCAGCTCCCATTCGAGGTCCCAATAGGCCTCGGCCAGGAACGTGAAGCCGGGATGGGCGTCGCGCACGGCCGCGATCGCCTTTGGCCAGAACGGCGACGGCGTGAGACCCCAGGTGCGCTGGAAGACCTCGGGCAGCGGAAGCATCGCCATGTCGCAGCGCACGCCGTCGCATTGCCCGGCGATCGTCGCCAGCTCGGCCATCTGCGCCGCCTGCAACGCCGGATTGGCGTAGCTCAGCTGCAGCGTGTCCGGCCAGCCGGGGAAATTGGGATCGCGCCCATGGGCCAGGATGCGCGGACCCTGGCCGGTGTCGATCCGGCAATAGTTCTCCGGCCGGGCAGCGAGAGCCTGCTCGCTGCCCTCGACGTAGAAATCGGGATGCGTCTTGGTCCACGGATGATCGAGCGCGGTGTGATTGGGCACGAAATCGAGCATCAGCCGCAGACCGCGCGCGGCAAGCCGGATGCGCAATGCGGACAGGGCGGCCTTGCCGCCCAGCGCCTCGTCGACCTCATAAGCGCCGATGGCGAAGCCCGATCCGCAGATATCGTCTTGCGTCAGATCCGGCAGTGCAGTCCGGAACTCGGCCTGCCAGTCCGGATTGCCGCGCGATACGGCCCGACTCGCCGCGCCCGTCCGCCACACGCTCAAGAGCCAAATCCAGTCGAAGCCACGGCGCGCGAGATCATCGAGGGTGGCATCGTCGACAGTGGCGAGGGTGACCGGCTTGCCGGCCTCCTGTGACAGCCGGAAAAGCCACGCCCTCGTGTTGATCTCGAACAGCGAGGGATAGCGATTCACGGACAACCTCATCCTGACGAGCCGCGCGAAGCGCGGCGTCTCGAAGGATGGCCAACAGCCATGGTGTAGCCCACCCTTCGAGACCCTTCGGGCCTCCTCAGGGTGAGGTCGGCGCGTATCGGCATTCTGTGAAGGCCGGCCTTACTCATGCAGCTCGGCGATCATGTTGGCGACCAGGGCGCTCCACCCGGTCTGGTGCGAGGCGCCCAGGCCGCGGCCGGTGTCGCCGTCGTAGTATTCGTGGAAGAGCAGGTAGTCCTTGAAGTGCGGATCGGTCTGCATCTTCTCGTAGGGGCCGAAGACGGCCCGTCGTCCGTTTGCGTCACGCCGGAAGATGTTGATCAGGCGGTTGCGCAGATCATCGGCGATCTCTTTCAGCGACAGCGTCGCGCCCGATCCGACCGGGCATTCCACGCGGAAATCATTGCCGTAGAACTTGGCGAACTTGTGCACGCTTTCGATGAACAGGTAGTTCATCTGCATCCAGATCGGCCCGCGCCAATTGGAATTTCCACCGAAGAGATCGCTCTCTGAATCGGCCGGGACATACTTGACCTCGGAGGAGCGGAAGCTGCCGGTCTCGAAAACGTAGGGATGGTCGAGATGGTATCGCGACAAGGACCGTATCCCGTAGTCCGACAGGAATTCGTTCTTGTCGAGAACGCGTCCCAACACCTTGGATGCGCGGAAGGCACGGGCGATGGCGAGCAGGCGCGTGTCGTCGGCGCCCGGCGTGTTCCAGCGCGAAACCAGGACGGCAAGTTTCGGACGGTAGCGCAAATACCAATCGCGCTGCCGGGTGAATGACGGCAGGTTCTTCAGCAAGTCCGCTTCGATGGTCTCGACGGCGAACGCCGGAATCAGGCCAACCAGGGAGCGCACGCGCAGAGGCGTGGCGTCGCCATTGCTCATGACGAGCCAGTCATAGAAGAAATTGTCGGTGTCGTCCCACAAGCTCAGGCCCTTGCCGCCGAGGTTGGTCATCGCCCCGCCGATCATCAGGAAGTGCTCGAAGAACTTGGTCGCGATGTCCTGGTAGGCGTCGTCCTCCTGCGCCAGCTCGATGGCGATGCGCAGCATGTTCAGGCTGTACATCGCCATCCACGACGTCCCGTCGGACTGCACCTGCATGCCGTCGACCGGCAGCGGCGCGGACCGGTCGAAGACGCCGATATTGTCCATGCCGAGGAAGCCGCCCTCGAAGACGTTGAGGCCGCGCGGATCCTTGCGGTTCACCCACCAAGTGAAGTTGAGCAACAGCTTGGTGAAGACCCGCTCGAGAAACCTGCGGTCACCCTTGCCGGTGCGCCGGCGCTCATCATCGTACAGGCGCAGCGCCGCCCAGGCCTGCACGGGTGGATTGACGTCGCTGAAGTTCCATTCGTAGGCGGGCAGTTGCCCGTTGGGGTGCATGTACCAGGATTGGCCGAGCAGGATCAGTTGCCGCTTGGCGTCCTCCAGATCGAGACAACCGAGTGTGACCAGATGAAAGGCCCAGTCCCACGCCGCGAACCAGGGGAACTCCCATTTGTCCGGCATCGAGACGACGTCTTCCATGGTGGCATGAACCCACTCCCTGTTGCGTCCGCC
>JAJFMR010000508.1 GCA_020696915.1 Rhizobiaceae bacterium
CCTTCGACGGGCAGCGCGCCGCCGGGACAGAAGTCGATCTGCAGATCGACAACGATCAGCGCCTCGTCGGCCATGCTGCCTCTCCTTCACCGTGCACCCCGCCAGAATCGGGCACAGGAAGACCGGCGTCAACGTGCATTCGGCATTTGCGAATCCGCTGGAAAGAGGGCCTTGGACAATCCCCCTGCCGCTTGATACCATTTGCATACGAATGATTTTGCCGGCCGTCGCGTCGGGAGGTCCGGCGTGATCCGATACGTAAAACCCAAGAAGCTGGAGACCGCGCTCGCCCTGATGGGCGAGGCATCATGGCGGGTGCTTGCCGGAGGCACCGATTTCTATCCGGCGCTGGGCAGAAGCGAGTCGGCCGGGGACGTTCTCGACATCAACGGACTGGGCGAACTCAGCGGCATCTCCGAGACGCCGTCCCATTTCGTCATCGGCGCCCGCACCACCTGGGCCGAACTGATGCGAACCGAACTGCCCGCTGCCTTCGACGCCCTGAAGGCGGCGGCCCGCGAGATCGGCTCGGTGCAGATTCAGAACATGGCGTCGCTCGGCGGCAATCTGTGCAATGCCTCGCCTGCCGCGGACGGCGTGCCGGCGCTGCTGATCCTCGATGCGCAGGTCGAGCTTCGTTCGGCAAGAGCAGTGCGCCGGCTGGACCTGGGCGATTTCATCCTCGGCAATCGCCGCACGGCGTTGCAGCCCAACGAACTGCTCACCGCCATCCGGATTCCGAAGCAGGCGGCGAACGGCAGATCGCGCTTCGTGAAGTTGGGCGCGCGCCGCTATCTCGTCATCTCGATCGCCATGGCGGCCGCGCGCGTCGGCGTCGGCCCGGATGGGCGCGTCGTGCAAGCTGCGGTCGCGGTCGGTGCCTGCTCGGCCGCGGCAATGAGGCTTTCTTCGCTCGAGGCATCGCTGATCGGCCGACGGCCCGGGCCGGCGCTGGACGAGGTGATAGCGGCCGCCGATTTCAGCGGCCTGTCGCCTATCGACGACGTGCGCGGCACGGCGGAGTACCGGCGCGATGCGGCGCGCGAGATCGTCGGGCGGGCGGTGATTGCGGCCGCGGCGAGCGGTCTTGCCGGCGCCATGGCGACGGCGGCCGCATGAACGCCCCCGTCACACGGTTCGAAGTCAACGGCGCGCCGGTTTCGGTTTCCGCCGATCCCGTCACGCGGCTTTCGACGGTGCTGCGCGATCTCCTCAAGCTGACAGGAACCAAGACCGGCTGCGACGCGGGCGACTGCGGCGCCTGCACTGTGCTGCTCGACGGAATGCCGGTCTGCTCCTGCCTGGTGGCGGTCGCCTCCGTCGCCGGGTCGGCGGTGCGCACCGTCGAAGGGCTTGCCAACGCAAAACTCTCGAAGCTGCAGCAGGCGTTTCTCGCGCATGGCGCGGCGCAATGCGGCATCTGCACTCCCGGCGCGCTCATGGCAGCTACGGCGCTGCTCGAGCGCAATCCTAGACCCACCGCCGCCGAGGTCGAGGATGCATTGGGCGGCGTGCTCTGCCGCTGCACGGGCTACCGCAAGATCATTGCCGCAGTCGTCGATGCGGCGGCTTTCGAGAACGGCGCGCCAGCCGACCTCCGCCTGCCTCCATCCGGCTGCGCCGTGGGCGCCTCGCCGGTCCGTCTCGACGGCATCGCCAAGGTGACGGGTGCGGAGAAATTCGGAGGCGATGCGTTTCCGCCGGATGCGCTTCAAGTTCTGGTCGTCCGTTCCCCCCATCATCACGCCGCATTTTCTCTTGGAGATCTCGAAGGGTTTGCCAAACGGAATTCCGGCATCGTCGCGGTCTACACGGCAGAAGACATCCCCGGCAGGAACTGCTTCGGCGTCATACCTGCGTTTGCCGACCAGCCTGCCCTGGCTGAGAGGGTGGCGCGCTTCCGCGGCGAGGCCATCGCCGTCATCGCCGCGGAGCCCGGCATGGCCGAGACCGTCGATCTCGGCGATTTTCCCGTGACCTGGACCGAATTGCCGCCGCTGCTCGACATAGCGGAAGCCGAGGCCGAAAGCGCGCCGCGCATCCATGCCCACCGATCGGGCAATCTGCTGACCGCCGGCCGGGTCGAGCGGGGGGATCCGGACGCGGCGCTCGCCGGGTCGGCTGCGGTCGCCAGCGGCGCCATCTCGACGTCCTATGTCGAGCACGCCTACATCGAGCCCGAAGCCGGCTATGCCGTCATGGACGGCGACACGTTGGTCGTCGTGGCCTGCACGCAGGCGCCGTGGATGGACCGTGACGAAACCGCCCGCGTCCTGGGCATCGATCCGGCCCGCGTCAGGATCGTCCCGACCGCCACCGGCGGCGGCTTCGGCTCGAAGCTCGACCTGTCGGTCCAGCCGCTCATCGGCCTGGTCGCGATGAAGACCCGGCGGGCGGCGGCTCTCGCCTACAGCCGCGCCGAATCGATGATGTCGACCACCAAGCGGCATCCTTCTGCCATGACCGCGACGATCGGCGCCGATGCCGAGGGCCGAATCGCCGGCATGGTGTTTCGGGGAGATTTCAACACCGGAGCCTATGCGAGCTGGGGACCGACGGTCGCCAACCGGGTGCCGGTGCACGCCTGCGGGCCCTAT
>JAJFMR010000509.1 GCA_020696915.1 Rhizobiaceae bacterium
CGTGGCTGTCCTGCCCGATGCCGCGCCAGCCGAACGAGACCTGCCCGTGATCCAGATCGACGAAAAGCTCGAACCTATCCTTGCCGAGGTCCTGCGGCGCAATGCCGGCGAGACGGAATTTCACCAGGCGGTGCGCGAAGTCCTGGAGAGCCTCGGCCGGGTGGTCGCCAAGCAGCCTGCCTACGCCGACCACGCGCTGATCGAACGTATCTGCGAGCCGGAGCGTCAGATCATCTTCCGCATCCCGTGGATCGACGACAGGGGCCAGGTGCAGATCAACCGCGGCTTCAGAGTGCAGTTCAATTCCGCGCTCGGGCCTTACAAGGGAGGGATCCGGTTCCACCCATCGGTCAACGTCGGGATCATCAAGTTTCTCGGCTTCGAGCAGACTTTCAAGAATGCGCTGACCGGCCTGCCGATCGGCGGCGGCAAGGGTGGTTCCGACTTCAATCCGCGCGGCCGCTCGGACGGCGAGATCATGCGCTTCTGCCAGTCGTTCATGACCGAGCTTCACCGTCATATCGGCGAATATACCGATGTGCCGGCCGGCGACATCGGCGTGGGCGGCCGCGAGATCGGCTACTTGTTCGGCCAGTACAAGCGCCTGACCAACCGCTACGAGGCAGGTGCGCTCACCGGAAAGGGGCTGAGCTATGGTGGCTCGCGGGCGCGTAGGGAGGCAACCGGCTACGGAGCGGTCTATTTCGTGGAGCGGATGCTTGCCGCCAGGAAAATGAGCCTGGAAGGCCGGCGCGCCGTTGTCTCGGGGTCGGGAAACGTGGCTATCTACACGATGGAAAAAATCGCGGCCTTCGGCGGGACGGTCGTCGCATGCTCGGATTCCAACGGCTACGTCCTGGACGAAAGCGGCGTCGACCTCGCTTTGGTCAAGGAGATCAAGGAAGTGCGCCGCGAGCGGATCTCGGAATACCCGCGGCTCAGGGGAACGGGCGCCCGCTACATCGACAAGGGTTCGATCTGGGATGTGCCCTGCGACATCGCCATGCCCTCTGCGACCCAGAACGAACTGACCGGCAAGGACGCCCGTGCTCTGGTGAAGAACAAGGTCATGGCGGTCGGCGAGGGGGCGAACATGCCCTCGACGCCCGATGCGGTCCGGATCTTTCAGGAAGCCGGGGTGCTTTTCGCACCGGGCAAGGCCGCCAATGCCGGCGGGGTGGCGACCTCCGCCCTGGAGATGCAGCAAAACGCCTCGCGCGACAGCTGGACGTTCGAGCAGACTGAAGCGCGCCTGGCCGACATCATGCGCAACATCCACGACAGCTGTGCCGAGACTGCAGAGGAAT
Organism: Rhizobiaceae bacterium; assembly: GCA_020696915.1. Taxonomy (GTDB): domain Bacteria; phylum Pseudomonadota; class Alphaproteobacteria; order Rhizobiales; family Rhizobiaceae; genus JAJFMR01. The sequence continues at coordinate 1,308 of JAJFMR010000509.1, forward strand.
ACGGCGCCCCCGGCGACTATGTACTCGGTGCCAACATCACCGGCTTCGTCCGCGTAGCCGAAGCGATGCGGGCGCTGGGAGTCATCTGACTGTACTGCCGCGCCACCTCGCCGGTGACATCCAGTCTCGCTGCCAAGCTTCCAGAGTGACGGTCAACGCCCGCCCGCGCTGCATCGCTCCAGCTCCAAAAACAGCAATGAATCGATCGCCTTCGCCAGGCTGGGGCAGTTGGGCAGGCCTCACTGACGCCAGGCATCCCGGAAATGCAGCATACCCGGGCACAAAAGAGCCCCTGTTTTCCCGGAACCAAGGCGGAAGCCGGGTGTTGTCCCAAGGGCAACTTTTCGAGGAAGGAAATCGAGATGAGACTGCTATCTTCACTGCTGCTCGCATCGGCCCTGTCGCTCTCGGCCGGTACTGCGATTGCCGCCTGCCCCGACGACGCCGCGGCCGCCACAGGCCCCGACATGACCGCGACCGCCGGCATTGCCAAGGACGGCACCCATGCTCCACTGGAAGGATCCGGTTCGGCAACGGCCGGTGACGCCGGGGACAACATGATAGCCAAGGATGGCAGCCAGGCTCCGTTGCAGGGCACTGCCGAGCCTGGCGCGGCCAATGACCAGGGCGCCAACGAAATCGCCAAGGACGGCAGCACCATGCCGCTGGCCGAGAGCCACGGGGGCGGCAACCAGGACCTCGCAACGTCGCAGCAGGACGTCGAGGCACAGCAGGAAGGCGAGAAGACCGCCGCTGCGACTGCCATGGACGACGAATGCAAGGAATAACGTCTGGTCACGGACGAATGCGTGCCGCGGCACCAGACCGATGAGGCTCGAGGCGGGCAGCAGATCCTGCGGCCCGCCTAAGTCGCTCCAGTCCGCCGGTTGCCTGGCCGCCGTGGCGTCGAGTCGGGGACTCGCTTCCGGAAGGTTTGCGCCGCATAGTCCTCGCCGAACGAGATTGCCGCTGCGCTGGTCGGCAAGAGCGGTCTTTGTCCCTGCAGATCCACGCGATCACCCGGTCGTACCCAGCCCAGGAGAGATAAGATGAAAGCAATGGTGGCGTCTGCCTGCCTGCTGTCGGCGCTCGCCGGTACCGCGAGCGCCGAGGAGACGGCCAAGGCCAACTTCATCGACATGGCAGGTCAGCAGTCCGGAACGGCGACGTTGACGCAGACCCCGGAAGGCGTCCTGATGGAGAGTGAGGTTCCCGGCCTTCCGGCCGGCGACTGGGTCGCGTTCCATGTTCATGAAAACGGCACGTGCGAGCATGCGCCCCATCCTGAGG
>JAJFMR010000510.1 GCA_020696915.1 Rhizobiaceae bacterium
TTCCAGCTGGATTATGTCGACGGTCCGGCGGCCGAATCCGTGCTTCCAATCACGGTTCCAGGCGACATCGCGGGGGCAATGGAGTCGGCTCTGGAGGCGATGCGGTTCGAGCGCCCGTCCTACTCCGGCGGCGAGGTAGCGCTCGTCACCGACACGCCGCTGCCGACGGACCTCGAAGTGTCGGTCTCGGTCGAGGGCGAGTCCCTGGTGAGCCGGCCGTTCAGCTTCGTGTCGAGGGCAGCGGCCGGCTCCACTCGCCTGCCGGTTGCCGACGCCGAAGATCTGCCTGCCGACTTCAGGCATTTCAGGGTGGCGGTTGCCGTCCCCGGTTTCTCGGCGGAGCGCGTGCTGGGCGTCGAGATCTGCCATGCCAGGCGGCAGGGCGATGCGCCAGGATCGCTGACCCGGCGAATCGACGAGGCGCTGGATCACGTGGCCGAGCACGGCGAGCGCGACCCGGTGCGGGCGCTGGCCCGTCTGGCCACCGGGCGCGCCGGCGCCGCTACCGACGCGATGATCGAAGCCGCGCTGCCCATGATCGCGGATTGCCACGATTGCGCGGACTTCATGCTGGTGCCGCTTCTCTGGTGCCGTCGCGAATTCGCTGCAGCACTCGCATCGGAGCTTCGCAATCGCATCGACAGCGTCATTCTCGGCTACCGGTACTGGCTGGACGAGCCCGGCAACGACGTGCAGTGGTATTTCTCCGAGAACCACGCCCTGCTCTTCCACACGTCCGCCTACCTCGCCGGAAGCATGCTGCCGGAGGCCCGTTTCGGCCGGTCTGGACGGACGGGCGCTGAGCAGTCCGCAGTCGGCCTGCAGCGCGTCCTTGCATGGCTGGATCACTTCGAGACATGGGAGATGGCGGAGTTCAATTCGGCCCCCTACTTCCCCATCGATCTCAAGGGGTTGACGACGCTTTTCGCGCTTGCGCCCGATGGCGACGTGCGCCGCCGTTCCGGGGCGGCCATTCGACGGCTGCTGGAAATCGTCGCGCGGTCCGCCCATCGCGGCGTGCTGACCGGCGCTCAGGGCCGCTCCTATGAGCACACGCTCATTGCCGGGCGGTCCCTGGAACTTTCCGGCATCGCCCGCATGCTGTGGGGAAAGGGTCATTTCGGCAGGCGATTTCACGCGCTTCCGCAGCTTGCGCTGTGCCTGCGCGATCACCGTCTCGAGGTGCCCGCAGCTTTTGCGCCCATGGCCGTCTTCGAACGGAACGATGCGCAGGAGTGGTGTTTCGCGCAGGGCCAGGACCGTATGGCGAGGCTCTACCACTACAAGACGCGGCACCATGCCATGGGAAGCGCGGCCCTCTATCGCTGGAATGAATGGGGCTACCAGGAAACGGTGCTGCATCTGCGCCTCGGCGACGATCCCGACGCGCAGGTCTGGATCAATCATCCCGGCGAGACGATCCATTCCGGCTACGGCAGGCCGTCCTACTGGGGAGGGTCCGGAACATTGCCGCGCGTCCAGCAATATCGCGGTCTGGCCGTTGCGGTATTCGACTGCGCGCCCGAGCAGCCCGATTTCACGCATGCCTGGTTTCCGCAGGCGGCGTTCGATGAGGTGCGCCTGGCGGAACGTCATGCGGGGGCCCGCAGCGGACACGGGCTGGTGTTCATCGGGGCCGACGGCCCGTTGCTTTCCGTCGACCGGGGTCCCGCCGCCGGCAACGAATTGCGGGCGCCGGGGCGGCGGCGGACGTGGGTCGCACGGCTGGGGGACACGGCAGCGAATGGCGACCTCGACGACTTCCTGTCTTCGTTTTCGGGACTGATGGTGCAGGCGGACGACGACGGCGTGCTGCGGGTCGCAGATCCAGAATATGGCGAGGTCCGCTTCTGCCCGAACGGCCGCGTCGAGGCGGAAGGCCGGGTTCTCGACCCTGGCCAGTGGACAATCGGCGGGCATGCGGCTTTCATGGTGCGGGCCTCGTCGAGCGGGGGATGATCCGGCGTCCCGGGCCGGCTGCGTGACTGGACGTGTGTATGACCAGCGGCATGGAGCCGCGCCAATGGAGGAACTGAAGATGAAAAGCAGATCCATCGCCCTGGCACTCGCGGCCGGGCTGCTGTCCTCGACGGCGGCGATCGCCGGAGACGTGCGCGTGATGTGGTATTCGGACGGCGTCGAAGGCGACGTCATCAAGGACATCCTCGACCGCTTCATGAAGGAAAACCCGGGCATCAACGTCATCCTGGACAACGTCGCCTATCAGGTGATCCAGGAGCAGCTGCCGATCGAGCTGGAAGCCGGGAGAGGCCCCGACATCGCCCGCGTCACCAACATCAAGACGCTTGCCGATCATTGGCTCGATCTCACACCCCACATTGCCGATCCCGCCTACTGGCAGGCAAATTTCGGCGACCAGTTCGACTGGATGCGGCCGGACGGATCCACCATCATCCCGGGCTTCATGACGCAGCTGACGCTGACGGGCGGCTTCGCCAACAAGACGCTGTTCGAGCAGGCGGGTGTCCCGCTGCCCGGCGAGAACGCCACCTGGGACGAGTGGATCGAGGCGGCCGGCAAGGTGCAGGACAGCCAGCAGCTCAATGCCGCCTTCGCCATCGACCGC
>JAJFMR010000511.1 GCA_020696915.1 Rhizobiaceae bacterium
CAGAGGTGCCCGGCGATCATGTCGAAGGCCTGGAACTGCGCCAGCCGCGCACCCTCTGCCTCGCGGCGCTGGTCCGGCCGGGTCGGCTCGGCGGCGATGTTGATGGCCGGTTCGCAATGCACGAAGCGCGCACGCGGATCGACGTTCAGTATCTCGTGCATCGCCGCAATGGCCGCGCGGGCAAGCTGGACCTTCAGTTCGAAACCACGGCCGCGTGTATAGGGATTGAGACAGGCCCCCTCGCCGCCGCCCCAGGAGTGGAAAGATATCTCGTTGACCGGGCAGTAGAAGGGGATGCGATCCGTCTCGCCGCGAACTGTTTTCGCGGCGGCTGCTGCGAAGCGTGCGAAGCGGTCGACGAAAGCGGGCGACCAGATGTCGACGTCACCGGGCCAGCCATAATGCATCAGATCCCAAAGGACCTCGGTCCCGCGCTCCTTTGCCGCGCGCAGCATCGGCAGGAAACTGGACCAGTCGAAGTGGCCGGGACGCCGCTCGATCAGATGCCAGCGCAGACCGTCGCGAACCGTTTCGATTCCGAGCGCAGCAAGCTGCGCGTAATCGGCGGCGGCACGCCTGTCATGGCCGGTCGCCTCGAGCAAGTCGAGGCGTTTGCCGTCCCGGCGCTCGTGGGTGGAACATTCGAAACCGCCCTGAACGAAGCTGGTCAGCAGAGACGGAGGAGAAGCAGGGTTTCGTTCCCGGAGCACATCCTCGAACAGCGCCTGCCATTTCGGCACCACGACATGGGCAGCGTAGGAGACCTGGACCTTGTCACGCAGGGACCTGCCGAGCCGCGCGCGCAGCGTCGGATCGTTCGCCAGTCGTTCGATCGCAGCGGCAACGCCTGCTGGAGATTCGTGCTGCACGAAGAGGCCGGAGACGCCGTGTTCGATCTGCTGCAACGAGCCATTGTCGGCTGTCGCAATCACCGGCAGGCCAGCCGCCCCTGCCTCCGCGATGACATGCGGCATGCCTTCGCCGCGCGAGAGCCAGGTAAAGATGTCCATTGCCGACAGCAGGGCGGGCACGTCGCCGCGATCGCCGAGAAATGTCAGTGCGTGGGAGAGACCGCGAGCGGCCGCAAGCTGCCGCAGCGTGTCGGCATAGTCGGGCATGAAGGCGTCCGGCCCGCCGACCACGACGAAACGGACACGGGGCATCCGGCCGTGAACGAGTGCGGCTGCTTCGATGAAATCCTCGACGCGTTTCTTGGCGTCCAGCCGGCCGACCCAGCCGACCAGCAGGACATCGTCGGTCAGGCCGAGCCCAGCACGCGCCCTGCGGCGGTCGCCGCGTGAGTATTCGGTCAGATCGACCATGGACGGGATTTCCACGGCGTCATGCTCGCGCCCGGGCATTCTCGAGGCGGCGGCACGGCGGATCGAGCGGCAGACGCCGACATAGCGGCTGGTGAAATACTTGGGTCCTGCCAACGCTTCAGACACCAGCCCGCCATGCTCGATCAGCGGTGGACGCCAGTGAAGCCTTTCGAGGGCAGGGTAGATCTCGGCGACGTTCTGGCAGGAGACGACCAGGTCATAGGCGGGGATCTTGTTGGCCAGATAGGCGACCGTGTCCTCGAAGGAAAGGTCGTAGGGCACGCGGTCCACGTCGACGCCCAGCGCCCGCAATTGCCGATGCGTCTGCTCCGGCATGCCCGGCTTGCGGAAGCAGGCGACGACATCGATGCGATAGCGCCGGCGGTCCAGCGTCTTGGCCAGCAGACGCACTTCCGTCTCCTCCCCGCCGACCACAAGCCAGGCGAAGACGAACAGGATGCGGGTCGGATTTGCGGCCTCGTCCGTCATTCGAAGCTGAACACTATCTGGAGGAATTCCGGACGTTCGGAAACGAGCCGCGAAAGAAAGGCCGGTGCATCATCGATCGGCACGATGTGTGTGATCATCTCCCGGCGGATCGCTTCGCCATGCCGTTCGAGCAGGGCCAGTGTCTCGGCGGCCAGCCGGCGCCGATCCCATCGGTGCGCAAGGCCGCGCGGCACCCGGCCGATCTGCGCGCACCGCAGGGACAGGCCGTTGTGATGGAATTCCTCGCCGAAGCGGGTCCGATCTGCGCCGCCCTGGTAGAAGGCGAGATCGATGACCGTCCCTTGCGGCCTCAGCGCCCGCAAGGCTTCATGGAGACTCTCCGATCGCGCACGGGTTTGGAAGACGAAGTCGGCGCCGCGATCCTGCCCGCCATGATGCCAACGCGCCTTCGCATGCTGCCAGGCCTGCGCCTCGGTCATCGCCGTCAGTTGCAGCGCCTCGGCCCGCTCGCGCCGCCATGCGGACGGTTCCGCAAGGATGATCTCGGAGCCAGCCGTCCGCGCAAACAGCGCGGTCAACAATCCCACCGTGCCGCCTCCGACGACGACGACCGGACGGCCCAGGAGGCTTTCCCCCAGACGCCGGACATCGGGCCCGAACACTTCGGCATCGGCATGCAGGACGCCGTTGGCGGCAATCGGTCCCATTTGCGCAACGAAGACGCCGAGTATCGACTCGATGCCGTCCGGCAGCCCGACCAGCAACTCCTGAAAGGGGTCGGCGGTGTGCCCCGACTTGTGGCCATAGCTTGCG
>JAJFMR010000512.1 GCA_020696915.1 Rhizobiaceae bacterium
CAGGGTTTTTTTCCCGGCACCGCTCACCCACGCAGAGGATCTGCGGCAGGTGCTTGTGGATCTTGCCAGGCAGGCCCGCAGCGGACCGGTCCGCCCATAAAATAAGCATTCTGCACATTTCACGCCTTGAGTGCCGTTCCGAATGAGATAGGTTACGGCAGGCAGCGGAGGGGTGGACGCTGTCGGAGCCGGCCGAGGCACAAATCTTGAGGATTGTCGTCCCCAGAGCCTCGAGAAGGACAAGGGACTGAGGGGACGGATGGTATCGACAAAACTCTTCGACAACGCCGAGATCGCGGCGGATCTGCTTGCCCTACTCGGTAACGAAAAACGCCTGGCAATCCTTGGCCACCTCCAGCAGCAGGGCGAGATGAGCGTAGGCGCCATCGCCCAGAAGATCTCGCTGAGCCAGTCAGCCCTCTCCCAGCATCTGGCAAAGCTCAGGAAGTTCGACGTGGTCGGCACCCGGCGGGATCGGCAGATGATCTATTACTCATGCAAATCCGACGCGGTGACCTCGCTTCTGGGCACGCTGGAACGGATTTTTGGGGAAGCCGAGGGGCGTTGACTCCTGCCGTTCGACCGGCGCTTTGAACCGGCCAGGCGCAAGGCATGAACGTCATCCGCGTCGACGACCCGGACGATCCTCGCCTTGCCGCCTATCGTGAGATTCGCGAGCGCGATCTGTCCGGCCGGCTCGGCCGCTTCGTAGCGGAAGGCAAGGTCGTGCTGAACGTGCTGTTTGGGGCACGCCGATTCGCCGCCGAATCCGTCCTGGTGCTTGAAAGCCGTCTGGCCGGCCTGGCCGGGACGCTCGGCATGGCCCCGCCGTCGCTGCCCGTCTATGCCGCTTCGCAGCGCGTGATGGACGAGATCGCCGGCTTCCACGTCCATCGCGGCATCCTCGCGATCGGACTGAGGCGGCGTCCCGAGGCGGCAGACGAGCTGCTTGCCACGCTGCCGGCCCGTCTGCTTGTGCTGGTGCTGGTCGGCATCTCCAACCATGACAATGTCGGGGCAATCTTCCGCAACGCTGCAGCCTTCGGCGCGAACGCCGTGCTGCTCGACCAGACGTGCTGCGATCCGCTTTACCGCAAGGCGATCCGCGTTTCGGTCGGGGCGACCCTGAAAGTCCCGTTCGCCATGACCGGCGACGCATTCGAGCTTGCCGGCATCCTGGCGGCGCGTGGCTTCGGGCAATTCGCATTGTCGCCCGCCGGCCAGATCGAGATCGGCGAATGTGTCCGGCCGGACAGGCTGGCTCTCTATCTCGGTTCCGAGGGCGGCGGCCTGCCGGAGCGGCTGATGTCCCGCCTCACCACCGTACGGATCGCCATGGCATCTGGCTTCGACAGCCTCAACGTCGCCGCCGCTTCGGCTATCGCCCTGCATCGCCTCGCTTCCTGCTGACGTTTTCGCGCCGCACCCTCAGAGCAATTCCAGCGGAGCGAACATCGTCGACCAAGGCGGGGCGCTCATTGCGCTGCGGCGGCCCTCTGCAGCGCCCTGACGCGATCGGCCAGGCTGGTGATCCTGCGGCCGGGATCGCCGTCGTCCTGGTCGACTGCGGCCGGGCCGGACAGCGCTTTGTCAATCGGCGAGTCAGGCCCTTCGAGCCGCGCCGCAAGCCTGATGACCTCGGCAGCCAGATTGGTCATCTGCTCGCGCAGCAGCGCGTCTTCCTGCCCCCCGCCGATGCCTGCACTGTGCACGGAGCCCTCACGAGCAATGGAACGCTCCTTCAAGCGGCGGTTTTCGCGGATCGTCTCGTCCAGCCTCTCCTGAAGCCGGTCCCGGTCGGCCGTCAACTCGGCGAGCACGGCCCCGGCGTCGTCGCCGCTGGTTTCCGCGGAGGCGTCGTGGCCCGGCAAGGCGGTTTCCGGTCCATCCTCGGGCCCGACATTCGATGCCCGCGCGCCCTGATCGAGGCTTGCCGCCAGCTGTGCGTTCTCCCGTTCGAGGCGATCGGCGCGCTGTTTCTCCTCCTCCAGCGCCTGGCGACTGGCGCGGATCTCCGCCTCCATCTGCTGGCGGCGCTGTTCGGCCTGCGTGCGGACGGCACGCAACTCGGTCAGTTCGCCGGACAGGTTTTCGACTTCGCTCTCCCGAGCCACCAGTTCGATCTGGCGGCTCGATGCGTCAAAGCTCGCCTCGTCGTAGAGCCTGCTGACCCTCTCGAACTCGAGGGCCCTGGCCTCCAGCGCCTTTTCGGCCTCGACAAGCTTTCCGGCGAGGTCCTGCGACCGCTCGTGGTGGCCCTTCAGTTCCGCCTCGAGTTCGCCGGCCTTCGTCTCCGACTGCGACAGCCCGTCGTTCCGTTCGTCCCGCTCTCTCGAAAGCCGCTTCAGCTCCTCGTGGCCGCGGCCTATCTCGACCGCCTGCGCCGCAGCCTTTTCGCGAAGCGATTTCACGCTCATTTCAAGGCGGCGGATGGTCATGGCCATTTCTGCCCGCATCCGGTCCTTCTCCGCCTGAATCTCCGCCAGACTCAAAGGCACCGAAGCCTCGATGCGCCTGCGCGTCAGCGTCACCGCCCGCCGCCAGATCGCCGGCGCGACCATCAGCGCGAGAAAGCCGGAACACAG
>JAJFMR010000099.1 GCA_020696915.1 Rhizobiaceae bacterium
CGGCATGGTCGGGATCAACGTGCCGATCCCGGTGCCGATGGCGTTCCACAGCTTCGGCGGCTGGAAGGCCTCGCTGTTCGGCGACCACCACATGCACGGTCCCGAGGGTGTCCGCTTCTACACCAAGCTGAAGACGATCACCTCGCGCTGGCCCACGGGCATCCGCGCCGGTGCCGACTTCGTCATGCCGACGATGCGCTGAGACCGTCGGGCGTTGAAGAGAAATGCGGGGAGCGGCGAAAATGACAATGATCGAGCCCGACAAGGCAACCGGTTCATCGGACACCGGGCGCCATGATCGGACGGACCTGCCGGAACCGGCAGCAAGACCGACCCTTGAAAGCGCACCGGGCGCCGCTTCACCGCGCTCGACGTCGGGCGATCTCCACCAGATCGTCATCGTCGGCGGCGGTGCGGGTGGCCTGGTCCTCGCGACCAAGCTCGGCCATAAGCTGGGTAGGCGTAAAAAGGCGCGCATCACCCTGATCGACGCCAGCCTGACTCATATCTGGAAGCCGCTCCTTCACGAGGTGGCGGTCGGGACGATGGACTCCCATAAGGACGATGTCATCTATCTCGGCCACGCCAAGTCCCATTCCTTCAATTTCCAGCAGGGTCGCATGGACGGCCTGGACCGAAGCCGTCGTGAGGTCATCCTGGCTCCGGTCCTGGATGCCGAAGGGCGGGAAGTCATCGGGCGCCGCGCCATCCGATACGACACGCTGGTCATCGCGGTCGGCGGCATCTGCAACGATTTCGGCACGCCGGGCGTCAAGGAGCATTGCATGTTCCTGGATACCCACCAGCAGGCGGAACAGGTCCAGCGACGCCTGCTGAATGCTTGCCTGCGAGCCCAGAACCAGGAAGGCCCTCTCAAGGAAGGTCAGCTCAATGTTGCGATTATCGGCGCTGGGGCCACCGGCGTCGAGCTTGCGGCCGAGTTGCACCGGGCCATGCGGGAACTGGTCGCTTATGGTCTCGACCGTATCGACCCGGAGCGCGACGTCAAAATCAGCCTGATCGAGGCCGGGCCGACCGTCCTTCCTGCTCTGCCGCCCCGTCTGTCGGAAGCCACGATCAACGAACTGCACCGCTTGGGCGTCCAGATCCATACGGGCGAACGGGTGGTAGAGGTCACCGAAGAAGGCGTGCGCACCCAGAGCGGGTTGTTCATTCCGGCCGAACTGAAGGTGTGGTCCGCCGGGGTCAAAGCGCCCGAATTCCTGCGGAATTTGGATGGGCTGGAAACCAATCGCCTCAACCAATTGGTTGTCAATGAGACGCTTAATGCAATCATCGACGACGATATTTTTGTTCTTGGCGACTGCGCCTATTGTCCGCAGCCGGGCAGCGACCGCCCGGTTCCGCCGCGGGCCCAGGCAGCCTATCAGCAGGCGCAAACCTTAGCGAAGACTCTCAGCCTGCGCCTCCAGGGCCAACCGCCGCGTCGCTTCGTCTACAAGGATTACGGCTCGCTGGTCTCGCTCAGCTACAGTTCGGTCGGCAACCTGATGGGCAATCTTCTCGGCTCGGTGATGATCGAGGGCAAGCTGGCCCGGCTCACCTATCTCTCCCTCTACAAAAAGCATCAGCTCGCTTTGCATGGCCCGACCTGGGTCGCGCTGGCCTCCCTGATCAATTTGATGCGGCTGCGCACTGAGCCCCGCCTGAAGCTCCACTGAAGTGCCATCAAGCGACACGAAAACAACAAACAGGAGGAGAAAACGATGTCCGGAACGCCCAGGAAGCTGGTTCTTGCTGCGGCTCTCACCACGGCTGTCGCTCTCCCAGTTTCTCCGGCGATGGCTGCCGGGGAAAAGATCGACCCGGTCCTGATCACGGCCCAATGCCTTCAGGAAGCCAGCCATTACGCAGAACTGAGCCAGTAACGCTCGTCGCTGCAATACCGGTGAGATTGCTCAATCAACGAACCTTCATTCAACGGCATTGCAGCTAAACCAGGAAAATAAGTGGAGGATCTCAGCCATGGCAGATGCGCTTCTCAGAGTGCGCGATGTCCGCAAAACGTTCCCCGGCGTGGTCGCACTTGATGGAGTCCAATTGACGGTCGGCCGCGGCGAGGTGCATGCGCTGCTCGGTGAGAATGGCGCCGGCAAATCGACCCTGCTCAAGACCCTCGCGGGCGCACAGCGGGCCGACCAGGGCACCATCGACTTCGACGGCAGGACGCTCAGCCCCGACGATACGCCGATCCAGCGCCAGCAGGCGGGCATCGTCACGATCTACCAGGAGTTCAACCTGCTGCCGGCGATGTCGGTTGCCGAGAATATGTATATCGGCCGCGAACCGCTGCGGAACGGTCTGATCGACTGGCAACAGATGTTTCGCGATGCGCAGAAGATCATCGACGATCTGGGGTTGGAGCTGGGGCCGAAAACCCAGGTGCGCAAGCTGAGCGTCGCCGAGCAGCAGATGGTCGAGATTTCCAAGGCGCTGACCATGAATGCCCAGCTGATCATCATGGACGAGCCGACGGCGGCTCTGAGCGGCCGGGAAGTGGACAAGCTTCACGAGATCATCCGCGATCTCAAGGCCAAGGGCATCAGCATCATCTATGTCTCGCACAAGCTGAACGAGGTCAAGGCGGTATGCGATCGCTATACCGTGTTCCGCGACGGCAAATACATCACCAGCGGCAGTGTCGCCGATGTCACGGTAAACGACATGGTTCGGCAGATGGTCGGCCGCGATGTCGAGTTCCTGAAGAAGCAGGCAACCGGGACCGTGGGCGATGTCGTGCTGAAGATCCAGGGCGTGTCGCGGGCGGGCAGTGTCAGCGATCCCCATGCCGTGGTGCTGCGCGACATGTCGGTCGAGGTCCGAGCCGGCGAGATCGTCGGTTTTGCCGGTCTGGTCGGGGCCGGCCGGACTGAACTGGCGCGGGTGATCTTCGGGGCCGATCCGTGTGACGAAGGGATCGTCTATGTCAACGGCAACCAGATTTCGCCGTTACGCTCCCCCAAACAGGGGATCGACGCTGGCATCGCCCTGGTGCCGGAGGATCGCAAGCAGCAGGCCTGTTTCCTGGTCCATTCGATCCGCCAGAACATGACCCTACCCAGCCTGGGTCGGCTGACGAAGTGGAAGTACTTCATCGACGAGGCCGCCGAGACGAAGCTGATCGAGGAATACCGGCAGAAGCTGCGGGTGAAGATGGCCAACGATCAGGTCGCCATCGGCACGCTGTCCGGCGGCAATCAGCAGAAGGTGATCCTGGCCCGCTGCATGGCGCTGAAGCCCAAGGTGCTGATCGTGGACGAACCGACCCGTGGCATCGATGTCGGCGCCAAGGCGGAGGTCCACCAGGTGCTGTTCGACATGGCCCGATCCGGGATCGCCGTGATCGTGATCTCCTCCGAACTGCCGGAGGTCATGGCGGTCAGCGACCGTATCGTCACCTTCCGCGAAGGGCAGATCACGGGGTCGATGCCAGCCGGCGAGGCAACCGAGGAAAAGCTGATGAGCCGGATGGCGATCGGTGTTGGCGAACATCACGTTCACGCCGCGGAATAGTCAGCGAAAATCAGAATACGAGCAATCAAACGGGAGGTAGCCAAAATGGCGAATACTATGGTAACGGCCAAGGAGGCGGGACGAAGAGGCTTCGACTTCGTCGGCTTCATGGAAAAATACGGCGTTCTGCTGTTCCTGATCCTGCTCATTATACTCTTTTCAGCCTACAACCCGCGCTTCCTATCCGCGCGAAACATCACCAACATCCTGACCGAGGTATCGATCTACGGTATCATCGGTGTCGGCATGACCTATGTCATTCTGACCGGCGGCGTCGATCTGGCCGTGGGTTCCCTGTTGGCCTTCGCCGCGATGGGCGGCGCCTATGTGGTGCAGGCGCTGGGCGGCGATTTTGTCCTGTCCTGGCTTGTGGCACTGCTGATTTCCTGCGCGATCGGAACCGCAGCCGGGTACTTGCACGGCAAAACGGTTACCAAGTTCAACGTGCCGCCGTTCATCGTCACGCTGGGCGGTATGACCGTCTGGCGCGGCATGACGCTGATCATCAATGACGGCGGCCCGATCAGCGGCTTCGATGCCGGTTACCGCTGGTGGGGGCGCGGCGATATCCTGGGCATTCCGGTGCCGGTCCTGGTGTTCATGATCGTCGCCCTGGCCGGGTACATCGTCCTGCGCTACACCCGGTACGGCCGTCAGGTCTATGCCGTCGGCGGCAATCCCGAAGCCGCGCGCCTGTCCGGCCTGAACGTGAATTATGTCCTGGCGAGCGTCTATGTCATCACCGGGTTTCTCGCGGGGCTGGCCGGATTCCTGCTGTCCGCGAGGCTGGGGTCGGCCGAAGCGGTTGCCGGCATGAACTATGAGCTGCGGGTTATCGCATCGGTGGTGATCGGCGGGACCAGCCTGTTCGGCGGCATCGGCGGCGTCGGTGGAACGGTGATCGGCGCCTTGCTGATCGGCGTGCTGATCAACGGCCTGGTCATGATGAATGTGTCGCCCTACTACCAGCAGGTGATCATCGGCGTGATCATCGTTCTTGCGGTGGCGTTCGACACCTACGCGAAGTCGCGGCGCGGCGGCAGGAAATAAGGGACCGTTCGGGCAAGGAGGCGGCGCCCGGTGAGACCGGCTGCCGCAAGCAGGAGGACCACGCATGATGCAGGCTCTTGGACGGCTTACCCTGGGCATGGCCCTGGCGGCGGGTACCGCTTGGGCGGCCCCGGCCCTGGCGCAGGACAAAACCATCCTGTTCAGCATCTCCAAGGCATCGGAGCCCTTTTTCGAAGTGATGCGCGAACATGCCGAGGACGAGGCCGGCAAACTGGGCGTGCGGCTGATCTTCGAAGACGGTAAAGGCGATTCCGTCGATCAGACCGCCGACATCGAAAACACCATCGCCCGCGAGCGGATCGATGCCGCCCTGATCGCGCCCAACGACATCTATGCCCTGGCCCCGGGGGTCAATTTCGCCCAGGCCCAGGGTATCCCGATCGTCACGGTCGACCGGCACGTCCACAATACGGTGAGGGAAGTGCCCCATGTCGGCATCGACAATGTTGCGGGGGGACGGCTCCTGGCCCAGTGGGTGGTGGATAATTTCCCGAGAGGGGCGAAGATCCTCCACCTGACGGGACAGCCCGGCAGCAGCACCGGCATTGACCGCGCCAAGGGAGTGCGGGACGGCTTGGCCGAGGTGAAAGGGAATTACCAGATCATCGCTGAGATGAGCGGCAACTGGTCGCGTGCCGAGGCCCAGATGCTGACCGAAGGACAATTGACTGTTCTGCCGTCGCCGCCGGACGCGATCGTCGCCGACAATGACGACATGGCCATGGGGGCGCTGGAGGCGATCCGGCTGGCCGGCCGCGATTCCGCCTCCATCAGGGTCGTCGGGTTCGACGGCCTGCCGTTCGCCCTGGAGCGGGTACGTGACGGCACATTGGCCGCCACCGTCGATCAGAAGCCGGGGGCGCAGATCCGGACCGCGCTTCGCATGGTCGCCGACCATCTTCGCAACCACACGCCGCTGCATTCCGCCACCATCGATGCCGTCCTGATTACCCGGGATAATGTCGAGGCGGCCGAGAACGCGTCGCACACCAATTGAACGGGGCCGTGCAATCCCATGGCTGAGGTTCGATGCATTCTCGATGCGAAGGCCACACTGGGCGAATGCCCGGTGTGGTCGGCGGAGGAGCAGGCGCTCTACTGGATCGATATCATGGCCCCCGCCCTGAACCGGCTGGACCCGGCAACCGGGGCGACGCGCAGTTGGCCCCTGCCGGACACGATCGGGTCTTTCGGCCTGCGCAAGCGCGGGGGCGCCGTGGTGGCCCTGCGCAACGGGCTGCATCTGTTCGACTTTGACACCGGTCGACTGACCTTCCTGACCCATCCCGAACCTGACAAGCCCGGCAACCGGTTCAACGACGGCAAGGTGTCACCCGATGGCCGGTTCTGGGCCGGCACCATGGATGAGGAAAGCCTGAGCCGACCGAGCGCGGCCCTTTATCGGCTGGACCCGGACGGCTCCTGCCGACGGATGATCGACGGGCTGATCGTCTCCAACGGTTTGGCCTGGAGCGCCAACGGCCGGACGATGTTCCATTCGGACTCCAAGGGACAGCGGATCTGCGCCTACGACTACGATCCCGAGACCGGCGACATCGCCAACCGCCGCATAGTCGCGCAGCCGAGCGAGGAGATTGGCCGCCCCGACGGAGCCGCCACCGATATGGAAGGTTGTTACTGGAGCGCGGGGATTTCGGCCGGTGTCCTCAACCGCTGGACCCCGGACGGCAAGCTTGACCGGCAGATCCCGCTGCCCTGCGTCGCCCCCACCATGCCCTGCTTCGGCGGGCCGGACATGAGGACGGTCTTCGTGACCTCGCTGCGGCACCACGCGTCGGACCAGAAACTCGCCGCCAAGCCCCTGTCGGGCGGGATTTTCGCCGTCGAGGTCGAGGTTCCGGGCGTGCCGGTCGCGAAATTCAAAGGCTGAGCGGCTAACGCGGCCTTGACTGAAAAGATTGGAGCAAGATGATGAATGTTTGCATGGTCGGCTACGGCATGATGGGTGTCTGGCACACGGAGGCCCTCCAGAGAACCGATGCCGTGCTGCACACGGTCGTCGGCCGACGGCCCGATGCCGCCAAGGAATTTGCCGAGCGCTACGGCTACAGGAAATGGACGGCCTCATTCGACGAGGCGATTGCCGATCCCGAAATCGACATCGTGATCATTGGCACCCCGAGCGACCAGCACGAGGAGCAGGCGATCAAAAGCCTGCAAGCCGGCAAGCATACGCTGATCGAAATCCCGGTCGCGCTAAGCCTGGAAGGCGCGGAGCGGGTTGTCGCCGCCGGTGAGAAGAGCGGCAAGGTCTATGGCCTTTCGCACCCCATGCGTTTCCGCAAGGAGCGTGAGGCGCTGCTCGCCCGGACCCGTGCGGGGGAAGAGAAAATCCGCCACATCGCCGGACGGTTCTTCATCAAGCGCCTGATCAATATCGGCGCCACCGGCTATCAGCGGAGTTGGACGGACAACATCCTCTGGCACCATTTCTGCCACTTCGTCGATCTGGGCATGTTCCTGTTCGACGGCACGCCGATCCGGCGCGTGCAGAGCTACATGGGCCAGATCCATGAGCAAACCGGCATTCCCATGGAATGCGTGGTGCTGGTCGAAACCGAGGCCGATCAGAGCCTGCTGGTCCACGGCTCCTACCATGCCGCCTACCGCTTTTATGACAAGCTGATCGTCACCGACCGGGACACCTATTTCTACGACATTCTCGATGGCTCGCTGCGCACCTCGGAAGGCACGGCACCGATCGAAAACGAGCAGGAAAACTGCGCCCGCTTGATTTTCGATTTCCTCGACGCCGTGCGCGACAACCGCCCGCCGCTGGCTTCCGGTCCTTCGGTGCTGCCGGCGATGCGTGTTCTGCAACAGGTCCAGGACGAGTGGGACGCCCGTTACGGCGCGCGGTCCATTCCGGGCCGGCCGCTCGATTGATCGGAGGACTCAGCAATGCGTGAAAACCGGATCAGGAGCCTGTGGGCGCGCGACGAGGCCGTCGTCAATGGCTGGCTGGCGATCCCCAACAGTTTTTCGACCGAGACCATGGCCCATGCCGGCTGGGATTCGCTGACCCTCGATATGCAGCACGGGGTGATCGACTATCAGTCCGCCGTTGCCATGCTGACCGCCATCTCGACGACCCAGACCATGCCGGTGGTTCGGGTGCCGTGGCTTGATCCCGGCATCATCATGAAGATGCTGGATGCCGGGGCCTACGCCATCATCTGCCCGATGGTGAATACGCGCGCCGATGCCGAAAAGCTGGTCACGGCGATGCGCTACCCGCCCCAGGGCAGCCGCAGCTTCGGACCGATCCGCGCCTCGCTCTATGCCGGAGCCGATTATGCCAAGCATGCCAATGATTCGGTGGTCGGCTTCGCCATGATCGAGACGCGGCAGGCGCTCGACAATCTCGATGAGATCCTCTCGGTCGAGGGATTGGATGCCGTCTATATCGGCCCGGCCGATCTCTCGCTGGCCCTCGGCTGCACGCCGAGATTCGACCAGGACGAAAAGCCGGTGGTTGAGGCGATCGACCTGATCCTTGCCAAAGCCAGAGAGCACGGGGTCGCTGCCGGTATCCACAACGGCACACCCGAATACGCACTGAAAATGATCGAGAAGGGTTTCCGGTTCGTCACCGTGTCATCCGACGCCCGCCTGATGGCGTCGGGAGCGCAGCAGGTCGTGAAGACGATGCGCGGCGCTCTGCCGAAAGATGCGGTCAAGCCGGGCTATTAAGCAAAGCAGGGTAGGGGGATATGAGCACCAACAAACCACGCAAGATCCCGGAACAACTCCGCTCGCACCGCTGGTTCGGGGTGCATGATCTGCGCGCCTTCGGCCACCGCTCGCGCATCCGGCAGATGGGCTATGCGCCGGAGGATTATGCCGGCAAGCCGGTCATCGGCATCATCAACACCTGGTCCGACATCAACCAGTGCCACCTGCATTTCAAGGAGCGGGTTGAGGACGTCAAGCGGGGCATCTTCCAGGCGGGCGGCTTCCCGCTGGAATTGCCGGCGATCTCGCTGTCCGAGCCGTTCGTCAAGCCGACGACCATGCTCTATCGCAATTTCCTGGCGATGGAGACCGAGGAGCTTCTGCGCAGCCACCCGATCGACGGCGCGGTTCTGATGGGCGGTTGCGACAAGACCACGCCGGGTCTGATCATGGGCGGGCATTGTCACGGGAACCTGGCCGGCGCGCAGAGGCCTTGAGGTTCTGGCAACTCTCACGCCGCAGCGGTCGCGGCATTCCAATCGGCCCTGGCCTGGGCCCGGAAGGTGCGCAGGGTGCGGCGGGAAATCAGATGGCGCTGGAGGTTGAAGGTGTTGTAGGTGGCGGCATGCATCGAGACGAAGCGCTGGGCGGAT
>JAJFMR010000513.1 GCA_020696915.1 Rhizobiaceae bacterium
CCACAATCGAGTCAACGAATGACGACAGTCGCAATGGTGAGCACGATTATCGCTCCGATCTGCTGCAGGGCGCCCAGCGTGTCCCCAGTCTGGCCGCCGATCTGCGCCAGGCAGAGGTATCGGAAGGCGAAGAAGGCGATGGCCAGGACGAGGATTGCGGCCGGCAGGCTCCCCGGGCCCAGGAACAGGAGCAGCGCGGCGAGGCCGATTGCGGCTGCGCCGGCGGCGGCTTCCGGCGAGACCGGTCCGGCGGCAGCGGCAAGGCCGTCGGGGCGAGCCGGCGGCAGATTCCGCATGAAGGCAGGCAGCAGCGCCCGCGACGCGGTTTCCGCCGCGATCAATCCGCCAAATACATGGCCCGGGTTTTGAAGCTCGGCAAGCGCACTCCACCGGATCAGCAGGGCCAGCAGCAGCGCCACCGTCCCGAAGGTGCCAATGCGGCTGTCGCGCATGATTTCCAGCTTGCGCTCCCCGGTTGCGCCGCCGCCGAACCCGTCGGCGACGTCGGCCAGCCCGTCCTCGTGAAGGCAGCCGGTCACGAGGAGCATTGCCGCCAGCGCCAGGCCGGCCGCGATACCGCCGGGCGCTCCCGTCAGGAAGGCAAGCGCATAGGCGGCGCCGCCGACCAACGCGACCACCGTTCCGGCCAACGGCGCGGCCCATATGGCCTGTCCGAGCAGGCGGTCGCCGGACCCGGTCCCGGGCACCGGCAACCGTGTCAGGAAAGCCAGGCAGAGCACGATGTCCCGTGCGATCCAGCTTCTTCCGGTGGGCGTGGTCACGGGAGCACCGCCGCGGCCGGGCGGGTGGTCCAGGCGTCGGCTCCGGCAATGGCATGGAAGAAGGTCCCGGTGACATTTGCCCTTCGACTGCCGCCGGGGCCGAGTGGCTTGCCTTGGCCATCGGCGAGTTCGACCAGCGCTTCGTCGGCGCCGGGGCGGGTCGTCTGCGCATAATGGAACTCGTGACCGCGGACGATTTCGCCTGCCTTGCCCAGAGGACAGTCGGCGAGCAGCCTTGCCTGACGGTAACCCAGGTTCATCCGGCGCTTCGCGAAACTGGTGGAGTGGCCGAGCAGGCCGAGCATGCGGTGACTGACCCCTTCCGCATCCTCGATCGACTCGCCCAGCACCATGAAGCCACCGCATTCGCCGTGCACCGGCCGTTTCCTCGCGAACTCCAAGAGGCCGCCACGGAAGTGCGAAGCACCGGCGAGGACGCCGGCGTAGAGCTCCGGATAGCCGCCAGGAAGCCAGCAGACGTCGCAATCTCCAGCCGGCGCTTGGTCGCCGAGCGGCGAGAAGGGGACTATCTCGGCCCCGGCGCTCCGCCAGCCAAGCGCCACATGCTGGTAGAGGAAGCTGAAAGCGACGTCCGATGCGAGCGCAATCCGCTGGCCCGGCGGCGGCAGCGCTCTGCCGCTCACGGCAGGCCGGGCCGGCAGCGGTTCTGCGAGCGCCACGATGGCGTCGATGTCCAGTGATCTTTCCATCACGTCCGCGAGACGGTCGAGATGCGCCGCCAGGTCGGCATGCTCGCCAGCCTGAACGAGACCCAGGTGGCGCTCCGGCAGCACCAGCGTCGGATCGCGCGGGATGGCGCCGACGACCGGCAGCCCGATGCTCTCGATGGCAGCGCCGGCCAGCTGCCGGTGGCGTTCGCTGCCGAGCCGGTTGAGCACGACGCCGGCGATTCTCACATCGGGGTCATAGGAGACAAAACCCTTGGCGACCGCCGCGGCGGTCTGCGACTGGCCGGAGACATCCAGCACGAGCAGCACCGGCAAGTGGTAGCGGCGCGCCAGATCGGCCGCTGATCCGGAGCCGCCCCGCTGTCCGGGAATCCCGTCGAACAGGCCCATCGCGCTCTCGATGAGGACCAGTTCCGCGCCTTCCGACGCCTCGGCAGCCAGCGAGTCCAGGAGGGAAGGGGGCATCGCCCAGCTGTCGAGATTGAAGCCGGGCCGGCCGGTCGCCGCGGCATGGAAGCCGGGATCGATGTAATCGGGACCGGACTTGGCGCCGCGTATGGCGAGCCCCCGGCGGGCAAGCGCCCGCAACAGCCCGATGGTGAGGGAGGTCTTGCCAGACCCCGACCGGGGCGCGCCGATGATCAGGCCGCGGGCGGTCATGTCCGCCCCGTCAGCCCCGGCCGCACCGAGACGATGTGGCCGATGGCGATTAGCGCCGGCGACCTGATGCCTGCCGCCGCCGTTTCGGCGGCAATCCCGTCGAGCCTGCCGACGAGGATGCGCTCTTCGGACGTCGTTGCCGCTTCCAGCACGGCGACCGGCGTATCGGCGGCAAGCCCGCCCTCGAGAAGCGCCGCAGCGATCAGCGGCAGGGTCTTCAGTCCCATATAGACGACGATCGGCTGCCCGGTCCTGGCGAGCGCGGCCCAGTCGAGATCGTCCTCGGTTCCGGCGCCGTGGCCGGTGGCCAGCGTTATCGCCTTGTTGACGCCGCGCATGGTGGCGGGAATGCCTGCCGCGGCAAGCGCGCCGAAGGCCGAAGTCACACCCGGCAGGATGCGGAACGGGACGCCCGCCCGGACAAGCGCCAAGGCCTCCTCACCGCCCC
>JAJFMR010000514.1 GCA_020696915.1 Rhizobiaceae bacterium
TGCCGCGGCGGCCGTGCAAGCGCCGGCTGCGCCCGGGCCGGCTGACTTGCCGGACGGTGCCGCCAACACGATCGAAACGGCTGCGGTGGTGCCCAATGACGCCTCAGTTGCGACGGTGGACTCACCCGATGCCGCCGATTCGGCCGCAACGGAGGAGGTCCAAACGGAACCGTCGAGCGGTTCGCCGGTCATGCCCGATATCGCTCCGATTGCCCCGCAGCGCCCGGCCCAGCAGCCGATCGACGTGGTCGGCGAGGTGACGCCTGACAAGGTGGCCGCGGTGGCGCCTTCGCCTGCTCCGGCCGCCGGCAACGCAACTGCCTGGTCGGTGCAGATTGCCTCGCAGCCCACCGAAGCGGCGGCGCGATCGAGCTATGAAGACCTGGCCGGCCGTTACGGCAGCGTGCTTTCGGGCCGCGAGGTCAGCATCGTGAAGGCGGAGATCGCCGGCAAGGGAACATTCTGGAGGGTGCGCGTTCCGGCCGACAGCAGGAACGACGCGATCCGCCTATGCGAATCCTACAAGGATGCCGGCGGCAACTGCTTCGTCTCGCGCTGACCGCGGTCCCGATTCGCCGCGAGAAGCAGCCGGCTGGCGGCGGGCGGCGGTCGCGGACCGTCTGCCCGGGACTGGCCGGCCGATCGCCATGACTGATGCGAAAAGCGGCGCTTTCCCTCGGGACGTCGCCGCTTTTTCTCTGATCGCGGCGATGCTTCGCCTTTCTGTTCTCCGGCGGTTCCGGCACGCAAAACCGCTGCGCACTTTTGCCGGAATTGCACTAGTCTTCTGCCGATGACCGAATCAAAATCGATGATTCTGGGCTGTGCCGGCAAGTCGCTCAGCCGCGAGGAGACCCGCTTCTACAGGGGCGAATGCCCCTGGGGCTTCATACTGTTTGCCCGGAACGTCAGCGAGCCCGAGCAGCTCCGCGACCTCGTCGCGGAAATGCGGGACTGCGTGGGACGCGGGAACGCGCCGGTTTTCGTCGACCAGGAAGGCGGCCGCGTGCAGCGGCTGCGGCCCCCGCTGGCGCCCAACTATCCGGCGGCAGCTTCGTTTGGCACTCTCTGGCGGGACGATCACGAAGCCGGCGAGCGGGCGGCGTGGCTGCTGGCCAGGCTGCATGCTTTCGACCTCATGCGCTATGGAATTTCGGGCGACTGCCTGCCGGTCCTCGACGTGCCGGTCGAAGGCGCCAGCGACGTCATCGGGTCGCGTGCCTACGGCAAGACACCGGAAGCCGTGGCGGCGCTTGGACGGGCGACCGCCGAAGGACTGATGTCGGGCGGCGTGCTGCCGGTGATGAAGCACATTCCCGGCCATGGACGGGCACTTTCCGATACCCACCTCGAACTGCCGACGGTCGACGCCGCGCTGGCCGACCTGCAGCGGCATGACTTCGCACCGTTTCGGGAACTCGCGCATCTGCCGGCGGCGATGACCGCTCATGTCGTGTACAGCGCCGTCGATCCGGGAAACCCGGCGACGACCTCCGGCAAGGTGGTTGCGGAGATCATTCGCGTCGAAATCGGTTTCGAAGGCCTGCTCGTCAGCGATGACACGTCGATGAAGGCGCTTTCCGGAGACTTTCCCTCGCGAGCGGCGGCAATCCTGGGAGCGGGCTGCGATATCGTTCTCCACTGCAACGGCGTCATGGAGGAGATGGCAGGAATCGCCTCCCGGACCACGGCGCTGGAGGGCAGCTCGAAGGAACGTGCGGACCGCGCACTGGCATGCGTCGGGAGCCGGGAAGAGGCGGACGAGGCGGAAGTCCGCGCCGAATTTGGAACCTATTTCGAGGCGGTTGCCTGACCGCCGCAACGAGGCCAGCAGGGAAGGTGGCGGAGACCGTGGACCGCAAGGCCGGAAAGCCTGTTCCGATGGACCGGCTGTGGGCGGAGAACGACGACGTCCGCGTCACCGGCGATCCGTCCCTGGTGGTCGACGTCGAGGGGTTCGAGGGCCCGCTGGATCTCCTCCTCAACCTTGCCCGGACCCAGAAGGTGGATCTCGCGAGGATTTCCGTCCTGGCGCTTGCCGAGCAGTATCTGCAGTTCATCGACGGCGCCCGGAAGCTGCGGCTGGAGCTGGCCGCGGACTATCTCGTCATGGCGGCCTGGCTCGCCTACCTCAAATCCAGGCTCCTGCTGCCGCCGGAGGGCGGCGAGGACGGCGAGAGCGGCGAGGAACTGGCAGCGGTGCTGCAGTTCCGCCTGCAGCGCCTGGAAGCGATGCGGGACGCGGCGGCGCGACTGGTCAATCGCAACCGGCTCGGGCGCGACGTCTTTGCCCGCGGCATGCCGGAACTGGTCGTCGTGGAAAAGCGGAACCGGTATTCGGCCTCGCTTTACGACCTCCTCACCGCCTATGCGGTCGAGCGGCAGCGGCGGGCAATCGGCAATGTCCGCATTGCCAAGCGCGGCGTCTGGTCGCTGAAGGACGCGCGCGACGTGCTGACGAGGCTGATCGGGAGGTTCCACGACTGGACGGCGCTCGACCGTTTTCTCGTCGAATACCTGACCGACCCCGGCGAACGCGCCACGGCGCTCGCCAGTTCTTTCGCGGCGACCCTGG
>JAJFMR010000515.1 GCA_020696915.1 Rhizobiaceae bacterium
GTGGATGTCGTGATGACCGGAAAAGGCAGGCCGACTATGACCTGCACGAGGATCACCCCGGCAACGGTGTCGTAGAGACCAAGCCGCGTCCACATGAGATAGAGCGCCAGCGCCGAGATGATGCCGGGGACGGCGAGCGGCAGCAGCACGATCGCCCGCAGCAGGCTCGACCAGCGGCGCGACAGATGCCATGCGCCGATCGAGAACGCGGTGCCGAGCAGGGTCGAGGCGATTGCCGCCGCCAGCGAGGTCGACAGCGAAAGACCGAACGCCCTGAGCCATACGGTATCGGCAAGGAGGCGCTGGTAGTGCTGGAGCGACAGTTTTTCTCTGGGCAGGCTCAGATACGGCATGTCGGTGAGCGAAGCCGGCACCGCGACGATGCTCGGCCCGATGAGAAAGACAGCCACGGCGAACGCCGCCGCGACCGTCCAGGGGCTCGGCCGGAAGCTCACGCCGTGACCCTCGTTCTCAGCACCCGTTCGAGCAGCACGGCAATGCCGTAGCTGGCGCCGATCAAGGCGGCGAGCAGGAGCGCCAGGGACGATGCCTTGCCCCAGGCAAGCACCTTCTGGACGAAGAAGGTGATGAACTCCGCCAGCATCACCACGCGGCCGCCGCCGAGCAGCGCCGGCGTGATGTAGAAGCCAAGCGAAATCACGAAACACAATCCGAACGCGGCGACCAGAGCAGGCGCCGACAGCGGCACCACGATGGTACGAAAAAGCCGCAGGCGGCCGGCGCCCATGCTGCGTGCCGCGGCGACCAGGGACAGGTCGATGCCGCGCAGCGCGCTGCTGATCACCAGCGCGGCGAAGGGAATGAGGTAGTGCACCATGCCGATCAGGACGCCGGTCTCGTTGCGGATGAGCTGCACCGGGCCGAGACCCATTGCGCCGAGGCTCTCGTTCAGCGGCCCACGGGGGCCGAGCAGCATGATCAGCGCAAAACAGCGGACCAGCACGGACAGCCAGAAGGAAACCAGCACGACTGTCAGGAACGCCAGGCTGGCACCGCGATCGAGCAGCCAGATGACGTAGGCGAGCAGGAAGCCGAGCCCCACGGCGAGCACGCTGGCCACGATGCTGAAGCGCAGCGTCGCCCAGACGATCTTCCCCACCGCCGAGGACGTCGCCATCCAGACGAGATTGTCGAGGCCCGGCTCGGGGTCCCGCACTGCAAGGCTCAGCATCAGCAGAAGCGGCGCCACGAAGAGCACGAGGCAGAAGGCCGCTCCCGGAATGGCCAGCAGGCGAAACGAGCGGGGAATGTCGCCGCCCATGGCGCCGCAGGAACTATCAGGACGCGATCAGCTCGAGAAAGCTGGTCTGCACCCGTTCCTGGTTGTCGATGTACCACTGGACATCGACGGGCACTTGTTTGGCGACGTTCTCCGCGCTGGTCGGATTGAAGGGAACCATCTCCGCCGGGATGAACTTTTCGGCGGCCGGATTGGACGGCGACAGGTTGGTTGCGGCGAAGACCTTGGCCTGAACTTCGGCGTCGAGCATTTTGGCGATCGCCTCGAACACGGCATCTCCACCCGGATTCTTGGCCATCACACCCCAACTGGCCGGCAGCAGCAGACCGCCGTTGAATTCGAGGCCGAAACGCTCCTTGTCTTCGAGGGCCAGCTGGGTGGCGCGCGTGCTCCAGAGATTGCCCATCACGGTCTCGCCGTCGCGCATGAGCTGCTGGCTTTCCGAACCGGAATTCCAGAAGATGGCGTGCGGCAGGATTTCCTTCAGCTTGGCGAAGGCGCGCTCCTCGTCGATCGGGTAGATCTGGTCGAGAGGCACGCCGTCGGCCAGGAGCGCAGCTTCGAGAGTGCCCTCGATGTGCTTGTACATGGCGCGCTTGCCCGGAAATTTCTCGACGTCCCAGAAATCCGCCCACCCGGCCGGCGCCTTGCCGCCGAGCGCCTTCCTGTCGAACGAGATGATACTGCTGAACAGATAGCTGGCGACGGCAAACTCATAGGCGAAGCCCGGAATGACGCTGTCCTTCGGCACGATATTGTAGTCGATTGCACGGGCCAGTCCGGCCTTTCCGAGCAGGGTGCTGTCGGCGACGCTGAGATCGGCGACGTCCCACGACACCTGCCCGGCCTCGACCATCGAGCGCACCTTCGCCGCCTCCGGTCCGCTTTCGTCATAGTCCAGCGTGATGCCGGTGCCGGCGAAAGCCTCGCCATAGATCGTCTTCATGGCGTCTGCCGATGCCCCGGCCCACAGGGCAACGACCACTTTCCGGTCCTGTGCGAAGGACGGAACGGGCATGGACAGGCTGGCAGCGCCGGCGATCCCGGCCTTCAGGACCGAACGGCGTGAGAGTGGATTCTGACCGAATTCTTGCATCGCAATACCCCTTCCTTCACGGCCGGCAGCGACCTTGTGCAGCCATGTGTTCATGTATACAAGGATGCACATCACCTGTCCAGTTGCCGGAGCCCTGCGGATGCGCATAGGATTCTACACCAACTACACGCCGCAGATTGCCGAATTCGCCGAGCGCGTGGGCTTCCGCTCGCTGGAGCTCTCGGCCTGGCCGCACTCGTCTCTCAATCCGGAC
>JAJFMR010000516.1 GCA_020696915.1 Rhizobiaceae bacterium
TCTGGCGGCAAACCACCCTGGTCGGCTGACCAGGACCACGCAGTTGGCAAGGGACGATCATCGGAACAGGGAAAGAAGAATGCGCGCAGGTATAGTCGGGGCCGGATCGATCGCCTTCGGGACAGCGTGTCTGCTCGAACAGATGGGTCACCAAGCGATGCTCTGGTCGCCTTCGGGCGAACGCACGAGGGCGCTGCTGGAGGGCAAGCCGCTCGCCGCCGTGGGGGCGATTGAGGGGGAATTCAACCCGAGCGTGGCGCCGGGCCCGCAAGCGCTGGCCGAATGGTCCGACGTGCTGGTGATCGCCTTGCCGGCGTACGCCCACAAATTCGCCTTCGACGCGATCTCGCCTTTCGTAAGGGAGGGCCAGACCGTGATCATTTCGTCGCACGCGTCGTTCGGCGCGCTCTATCTGTCGCGGGAACTGGCCAGGCGCGGCGTCCGTTCGCCGATCGTCGCCTGGGGCACGACGGTGGTCACCGGCCGCCAGGAGGGTCCGGCCAAGGTCAATGTTTCGACGGTGCGCAAGAAGGTCGACATCGCCACGGTGCCGAGTTCCCTGAGCGGGAACGGGCTCGCGGTCTGCCGGGAGCTGTTCGGCGACCGCTTCGTGGACCGCCAAAGCCTGATGGCGATCGCGCTGAGCAACCTCAATCCCCAGAACCACATGGGAATAGCATTGTGCAACCTGACCCGCATGGAACGCGGCGAGGTGTGGAGCCAGGGTCAGAACGTGACCCCCAAGGTCGGCCGGCTGCTCGAGGAACTCGACCGGGAGCGGCTCGCCATTGCGGAGGCCCTGGGCCTCGGCGTGCGCACCATCTTCGAGCACTTTCATCTCTCGTTCCACGTGCCGATGAGCACCATCTCCCAGATGAACCAGGAAATGCATGCGCAAGGCAATGGCGGCACCGGGCCGGCGACCGCCGACAGCCGTTACGTTCTCGAAGATGTGCCGTTTGGCCTGGTCATGACGGCCAAGCTTGGTCGGCTGGCCGGACGGCCGGCGGAGCTTCACGAATCCGGGATCAGGATCTTCTCGGCCCTCTACGGCCGCGATTTCAACTCCGAGAACGATCTGCTCGATGCGCTGGGCATCGACGGACTCTCGCTCGCGCGGCTGAATGCGCTGTCACGCGATGGCTACACCGGCGGGGGCGCAGACGCCGGACCACCGGAATGACGGCGGGGGGAGGGATCGCCGGCCACGAGAACTGGAACCGCCGGGTCTTCGTCCTGGCGGTGCCGATCATCCTGGCCAATCTGGCTCAGCCCGTGCTGGCGCTCGTCGACACGATGGTGGCGGGACACCTCGACGGCCCGCACCATCTCGGCGGGGTGGCGCTCGGCGGCGTCCTGTTCAGTTTCCTGTTCTGGGGATTCGGCTTCCTTCGCATGGCGACCACCGGACTGGTCGCGCAGGCATTCGGGGCAGGCGATGCGGGGCTCCTGCAACGCCACGTGCTGCGTGCGCTGCTGGTCGGAGGCGGCTGCGGCCTGCTGATCGTCATGCTGCAATGGCCGCTCATCAAGGCCTGCATGACCCTGCTCGGCGGCAGCGCCGCAGTGCAGGAGTCCGCCGTGGCGTTTGCGTCGGCCCGCATCTGGTCAGCACCCGCGGCGCTCGGCAATTTCGTCATCCTAGGATACCTGCTCGGCACGCAGCGGGTCCTCGTTTCGCTTGCCCTGCAGTTCGGCATGAACCTGCTCAACCTCGCCGCCACGCTCATCCTGGCTGTCGGCCTTGGCTGGGGCGTGGCGGGGATCGGGGCCGGCACGGCCTTCGCCGAATGGGTCGCGCTCGGCGTCGGTCTCGCTTACGTCAAGCCGTTCGCGCGTGCCGACGGCGCGGTCTGGCGCGACGTGCTGCTCGCCAGCGCATTGTGGCAGCTTTTCGCGGTCAACCGCGACATCTTCCTGCGCAGCTTTTGCCTGCTCGTTGCCTTCGGCTGGTTTGCCCGCGCCGGCGCTGCGGAGGGCGACGCCGTGCTGGCCGCCAACGCGGTGCTGCTCAACCTTCACGGCTTCATGGCCTACGGCCTGGATGGCTTCGCCCATGCCACCGAGACGCTCGTGGGTTCGGTCATCGGGGCCCGTAACCGGGCGGCGCTCGGCAAGATCATCAAGGCCGCCACCCTATGGTCGGCGGCAATTTCGGCGCTTTTCTCTCTGGCCTATGCGTTCGGCGGGAATGCGATCGTTTCGGTTCTCACGGACCAGACGGAGGTGCGCGCCACCGCCGCCGAGTTCATGCCCTATGTCGCCGCGCTGCCGGTGGTTTCATTCGCCGGCTTCATCCTGGACGGCATCTTCATCGGCGCCCTGAAGACGCGCGAACTGCGCAACAGCATGTTCATTTCCACGCTTTTCTTTCTGGGCGCGGCATACGTGCTGCAGGGGTACTGGAACAATCATGGCCTGTGGACGGCGATGCTCGTGCTCATGATCGCGCGTGCGGTGACGCTTGGCGCCTATCTGAGGCCAGCGCTATGGCCGTCCGCCGCGGCGGCGTAAAGCAATCCGGTAAAAGTGCGTAGCGGTTTTGCTTCCGGGATTTCGAGAAACAAAGAT
>JAJFMR010000517.1 GCA_020696915.1 Rhizobiaceae bacterium
GGCCTCCGCGCGGGCTGGCGGCGCCCGCCGCGCCAGGGCTGCGGATCTCAACGTCACGCTCGACGTCTCCATTGAGGAGGCGGCGAGCGCCGAGAAGGTTGCGGCGGTGTTCCCCGACGGCCGCAAGGTCGCCGTCAAGCTGCCGACCTATGTCGAGGATGGCCAGACGATCCGGCTGAAAGGCCAGGGCGAGCAGGGACCCGGACAGCCCGGCGACGCGCTCGTCCAGATCCGCTTCCGCAGGCACCCGCGCTATCGGGTCGAGGGCCGCGATCTTCATGCCGATCTGCCGGTGCCGCTCGAGGATGCCGTGCTTGGCGCCAAGATGGCCGTCGACACCCCGACGGGGAGGATCGCCGTCAATGTCCCGGCATGGTCGAGCTCAGACAAGGTGCTTCGCCTGAAGGGCCGCGGCCTGCCCGAGAAGGGGGGTGGGCATGGCGATCTTTATGCGCATGTCCGCGTCATGTTGCCCGCCGGCGATGCCGAGCTGGAGGCGCTGATGCGCAGGTCACGCTAGTCGGGCCCACGCCGGGAGCATGCCGGATGAGCGCTTGTCGGCACAAATCGCCTGTGCGATAGCCACTCGCATCTTGTCGAATTGCGGAGACAGCAGATGGCGGTAGGTCAGGGCCTCATGGCCGGCAAGCGGGGCCTGATCCTCGGCGTGGCGAACAATCGCTCGATCGCCTGGGGAATCGCCAAGGCATGCGCCGACCAGGGTGCCGAGCTGTCGCTGACCTATCAGGGCGAGGCGTTCCGGAAGCGGGTCGAACCGCTCGCCGCCGAACTCGGGGCGCATGTCGCCGGCCACTGCGACGTCACTGATCTTGCCAGCCTCGATGCCGTCTTCGACTCGGTGTCGAAGCACTGGGGCAAGCTCGACTTCCTGGTTCACGCGATCGCCTTTTCCGACAAGGACGAACTGACCGGACGCTACGTCGAGACGACCCGCGACAACTTCCTTCGCACCATGGACATCTCGGTCTACTCCTTCACGACCGTCGCCCGGCGTGCCGAGCCGTTGATGGTTTCGGGCGGCTCCATGCTGACGCTCACCTATTACGGCGCCGAGAAGGTGATGCCGCACTACAACGTCATGGGCGTCGCCAAGGCGGCCCTCGAGGCCAGCGTGCGCTATCTGGCCGTCGACCTCGGCTCCAGCGGGATTCGCGTCAACGCAATGTCGGCGGGACCAATCAAGACGCTGGCGGCGTCGGGCATCGGCGATTTCCGCTTCATTCTGAAGTGGAACGAGTACAATTCCCCGCTCAGGCGCACCGTGTCGATCGAGGAGGTCGGCGAGTCGGGCATGTATCTGCTGTCGGATCTGTCGCGCGGGGTGACCGGCGAGGTCCATCATGTCGATGCCGGCTACCACGTGGTCGGCATGAAGGGCCTGAACGTTCCCGATCTGTCGACCGTGCGCGACTGAGCGAAGGCGGCCTGCCGAGCGCCCCTGCAAGCATGAGCCCGCTCGTCTATTTCGTCCGGCACGGTGAAACCGCCTGGAATGCCGAATTCCGGCTGCAGGGGCAGGCCGATACCGAGATGACCGCACGCGGCCGGGCGCAGGCCGTCCGCAACGGCCGCCGGCTGGCCGAACTGATCGATGATCCGGCCGGTTTCGACTTCGTGGCGAGCCCGCTCCGGCGCACCCGCGAGACCATGGAACTCGTCCGCACGGCCATGACGCTGCCGGCGGCCGGATACCGCCTCGAGCCAATTCTGCTCGAGGTCCACTTCGGTGACTGGCAAGGCTTCACGCTGGACGAGATCGAGGCGAGGACGCCAGGATCGACGGCGGCGCGGACCCGGGACAAATGGGGGTTCCTGCCGCCGGGGGCCGGTGCCGAGAGCTACGACATGCTTCTTCGACGGGTGCGTCCGTGGTTCCAGGAATTGCGCCGCCCGACGGTTGCAGTCACTCATGGCGGCGTTATCCGCGCCATGTTCAGGGCGGTCGCCGGCATGCCTGCCGCCGAAGCCGCTGGGTTGGAAATACCGCAGGATCGCGTGCTCGCGGTCAGGGATAGGAAGCTGGAATGGCTTTAGCTATTCGGACATCGCAATGTCGGTGATCAGTTTCTCGCCGCCGATCTCGTCATAGGCAAACAGGATCTCCATGCCTTCGGCAAGCGAATCGACATCGAATTCCCCCGGCAGCCTGTAGGACTTCCCGTCGTTCAGCGTGATCGTCAGGTTCTCCCTGTCGATCGTCTTGATCTGCCCCTCGACCTCGGCGGCATGGGCCATCGCCGACATCATGAATGCTGCGACGGCGGAAAGAAGAATACGCATTGATCTGCCTCGTTTTCCTCATGCTCCGCCCGCTGGCGGGCGGATGGTTTCCGGAGCGGATGGAAGGAAGCAGAAACATGCCGAATGTGTCAAAACTAAAGACGTTCGCGCAGGCTTTGCTTTCCAGAAATTTCACCAGTAATCGAAGATCGAGGCCTCATCTTTCCTGCTTGCGAGGGATCGAGCCGGCCGTCTGTCGGGCCGCTCTCCCCTCCACCGCCGCCAGCTTTCGGTCAGCGCTCTGATCGGCCCGGTCCTGAGCGAGCCTG
>JAJFMR010000518.1 GCA_020696915.1 Rhizobiaceae bacterium
AGGTTCATGACCGAGGCGGTCGAGGATGCCAAGGCCAAGGGCGCCAAGGTCATCAACGAGGGCGGCGGCGCTTCCGCCAAGACGCTGTTCTATCCGGCGGTCGTGTTCCCGGTGAAGGAAGGCATGCAGCTTTACCGGGAGGAGCAGTTCGGCCCGATCGTGCCGGTCATGCCGTTCGAGGATATCGAGACGGCGCTGGAATACATCATCACCTCCGAGCACGGCCAGCAGGTCAGCATCTTCAGCACCAACCCGGACAAGATCGGGGCGCTGGTCGACCCACTGGTCAATCAGGTCTGCCGGGTGAACATCAACTGCCAGTGCCAGCGCGGTCCTGACGTCTTCCCCTTCACCGGGCGCAAGGACAGTGCCGAGGGCACGCTGTCGGTGACCGACGCGCTCCGCTCCTTCTCGATCCGCTCCATGATCCGAGGGCACGTTGTCGGTGACCGACGCTCTCCGCTCCTTCTCGATCCGCTCCATGATCGCGGCCAAGCAGACGGACCAAAGCAAGCAACTGCTCGACACGATCGTCACGCAGCACAAGTCGAAATTCATCAACACCCGCTACGTCTTCTAACCAACCCCGAGGGATCATCATGCGTCGTCTTTGTCACGCCAAGATCGTCGCCACGCTCGGGCCGGCCAGTTCAAGCCGGGAGGTCATTCAGGCCCTGTTCGACGCGGGCACCGATGTTTTCCGTTTCAATTTCAGCCACGGCAGCCACGACGACCATCGGGAACGCCTGAATATCGTCCGCGATATCGAAGCCCGAAGCGGCCGCCCGATCGCCGTGCTGGCCGACCTCCAGGGACCGAAGCTGCGGCTCGGCACGATGGCCGAAGGGCCGTTCGTCGTGGAGGAGGGGAGCACCATCCGCCTCGACCTCGACCCCACGCCCGGCAACCAGGATCGGGTGCCGCTGCCGCATCCCGAGATCTTCGCGGCCCTCTCGCCCGGGGTCCATCTGCTGGTGGATGACGGCAAGGTCCGTCTGGAAGTCGAACAGGCCGAAGCGCAATCGACCACGGCCCGCGTCCTGACGGGAGGGCGCATTTCCGAGCGCAAGGGCGTCAGCGTCGTCGGCGCCGTCCTGCCGGTTTCGCCGCTGACTGAAAAGGACCGCCGCGACCTGACCTTCGCGCTCGAACTCGGCGTCGATTGGGTGGCCCTGTCATTCGTCCAGCGTCCCGAAGACATGGAAGAGTTGCGCGAGCTGGTGGGCGGCAAAGCCTGGATCATGGCGAAGCTGGAAAAGCCCTCGGCCATCGACCGGCTTGAAGAGATCGTGGACCGCTCCGACGCCGTCATGGTCGCGCGCGGCGATCTCGGCGTCGAAATGCAGCCGGAACAGGTGCCCACCATCCAGCGCCGGGTGCTGCGCGCCGGCAGGAATGCCGGCAAGCCGGTAATCGTGGCAACCCAGATGCTGGAATCCATGATCGAGGCGCCGACCCCCACCAGGGCCGAGGCCTCCGACGTGGCGACCGCCGTGTACGAGGGGGCCGACGCCGTCATGCTCTCGGCGGAGTCCGCCGCCGGCCGCTACCCGCTGGAAGCGGTGCGGATGATGGACCGGATCATCGCGGAGGTGGAACGCGACCCCTATTACCGCACGGCGACTGACGCCGCCCATCCGGAACCCGCCGCGACCATCTCCGACGCTATCTGCTTCGGCATGCGCTCGGCGGCGGCACTCCTGCCGGTGGCGGCGATCGTGACACACACGACATCGGGCTCGACCGCACTTCGGGCCGCACGGGAACGGCCTGCCGCCCCCATCCTGAGCCTGACGCCCGACATGTCCATCGCGCGCCGGCTGGCACTGGTGTGGGGCGTTCATGCCGTGCGGATCAACGAGACGGCACGGGTTTCCGAGATCGTTGAATATGCCTGCGCCACCGCCGCCCGCGAAGGATTGGCAAAACCCGGCGAGATCATCGTGATCGCGGCCGGCCTGCCGACCGGCCTTGCCGGCACCACCAATCTCCTGCGGATCGAACGGATTCCGAACGAGCGCGCGAAAGCTTGAGAAACTTCCGCCCACAGGGAGGGTCAGTCATGACAACAATCACCAGCGTTCGCGGTCTTGAAATCCTCGACAGCCGGGGAAATCCCACCGTGGAGGTCGAAGTCGTTCTCGATAGCGGAGCCACCGGCCGGGCCGCCGTGCCTTCGGGCGCTTCCACCGGAACCCGCGAGGCCGTCGAACTGCGCGACGGCGACAAAAGCCGCTTCGGCGGCAAGGGTGTCCGAAAAGCCGTCGATGCCGTCAACGGCGACATCGCCCAAGCATTGCGCGGGCAATGGGCTTTCGATCAGATCGGCGCGGACCGCATCCTGCGCGAGCTTGACGGTTCGGACAACAAGAGCCGTCTGGGCGCCAACGCCATCCTCGGCGTCAGCCTCGCCGTCGCCAAGGCGGCGGCGGCTCAGTTGGGGCTGCCGCTCTGGCGTTATGTCGGGGGCGTGTCGGCGTGCGTCCTGCCTGTGCCGATGATGAACGTGATCAATGGCGGCGCCCATGCCGACAACCCGATCGATGTTCAGGAATTCATGATCATGCCGGTGGGTGCGCCGACATTCTCGGAAAGCCTGCGCATCGGCACGGAAATCTTCCACAGCCTGAAGAAGGCGCTGAAGGACGCCGGCCACAACACCAATGTCGGCGACGAGGGCGGCTTCGCCCCCAACCTCAAGAGCACCGACGAGGCGCTCACCTTTCTCATGCGCGCGGTCGAGGCGGCGGGATGCCACCCCGGCGACGATGTCGTGTTCGCGCTCGACGCCGCCTCCAGCGAGTTCTACGAGAACGGCAGCTATGTGCTTGCCGGCGAAGGCCGCAC
>JAJFMR010000519.1 GCA_020696915.1 Rhizobiaceae bacterium
GGCCCGGCTGCGGGCGATCGTCGACGAGCTGCCGCTCGGCGACGGCATGCGCGTGCTCGAGATCGGCTGCGGGCCCGGCGCGGCGGCTCGCGAGATCGCGCGCCGGATCGGCGGCGGGCACATACTGGCGATCGACCGTTCGCCGCGGGCCATCTTGCAGGCTCGCGCCGCCTCGCAGGGCGAGCTTTCCTCCGGCAGGATGAGCCTGCGCCAGGTCGCCGCGGAGGATCTGCAACTCGAACCGGGCGAGGCGCCTTACGATATCGCTTTTGCCGTCCGCGTCGGCGCGCTGGATGGCCGCCACAAGGACGTCGAGCGGCAGGCCCGACGCCGGATTGCCGCCGCCCTGACACCACGGGGTCGACTGTTCATCGACGGCGGCGATCCTCTGCGCGAAATTCCGCTTGACGGCGAACTGCCCTGACGACGTGCGCTTTGCCGCTGCCGTTTCCTGGTTTTCAGGCCTGAATTTCAGCCGGACGGGTTCAGGCCCTCGGGAAACACGAACTCGGATGTCACTTCCAGACTGCGATCCTGGCGCGCCG
This sequence comes from Rhizobiaceae bacterium, assembly GCA_020696915.1. Classification (GTDB taxonomy): domain Bacteria; phylum Pseudomonadota; class Alphaproteobacteria; order Rhizobiales; family Rhizobiaceae; genus JAJFMR01. Next base: position 546 of record JAJFMR010000519.1, read on the forward strand.
GGCCCTCGCTCCGATGCGCGGCGAGCCTCTCGTCCCGGGCCCGCAGGAGCTCGCCGATCCTGTCTCGATGGGCGGAGATGACCGCCGTCAGCCATCGATTGACGAGGTATGAGGGGCGCGGCATCTCGACATCGAAGCGGTCGAGCAGCGCGACGGTGGCCTTGGCATCCGCCCAGTCGTCGCCGACCACCCACTGGTTGACCGTGAACAGGCGCAGCAACCGCCCGAAGCGGTCGACGCCGACCGCTGCCAGTTGATGGATAGGTCCCTCCACTCCCTCCGGCCTCACGAAGCAATGGAAATGACCGTGCTCCGCAGCACCCGCCTCGGCGGGATGGCAGTGGTAGAACCATTGTGCGCCGCTCGCCGGGTCGAAGACGTCGCCGGGCGGGTAGTGGTTCCATGCCGTGATGTCGCTCACCTCGCGAAAGGTCTCCGACAGCACGTTCAGTCCGGCCTTGGCCAGCACGCTTTCGCAGAAGGCGATTTCGGCGCCCGCGCGGTCCGGGGGTACGGCGCTGCTCATCCCGGACTCGTCGCGGTCGCCTTGGCTGGCGGCGGCGGCGGCGGGAGCCGGGGCTTGGAAGGCGGCGGGGGTGGAGGGAGTTTCGGCGCCGCGGTCGGCGAGAGCGCGCCGGCAGAACACGGCGCAGCGGCGGAGCACGGCGCAGCAGCAGCTGGTGGCGGCGCGAGCTTCGGCTCCGCGGCCGGCGAGGGCGCGCCGGCGGAGCACGGCGCCGCGGCCGATGAGGGCGCGGCCGCCGCGCAAGGTGCCGGACCGGCAGGCAAGGCCGCCCGGCTCACCGCGGCCGGCACCGGGTGCGTGTAATGATCGACCGCGACGGCTGCGGTGGCGGCCGCCAGCGCCGCGCCGAAAAGCATGGTGTTCTTCGCGCTCATCTTCGTGAGAACCCGTCCAGGCCGAAGAACGGTCGCGCCCATATGCCGGCCAGCGAGCCGGCGAAGGCCGCGGCGAACCAGAGCCAGCCGTGCAGGCTGCCGGAAGCGATTCCGGAAAACAGCGCGCCGATATTGCACCCGAAGGAGAGACGCGCGCCGTAGCCCATCAGAATTCCGCCGATTGCCGCCGCCAGCATCGAACGAAACGGCACGGCGACCTTCGGCGCGAATTTCCCGGCAAGGCTGGCCGCCAGCCCGGCGCCCAGGATGATGCCGAAATTCATCACCGAGGTGACGTCGGCGAGCACGCTCGAGGACAGCGCCTTCTGCGGGCCGGGCCAGGTCCAGAATTCCCAGGTCTCGACGGCGATTCCGGCCAGCGCAGCTGTCTTGGCACCCCACAGGCCGAAGCCGAAGGTCACCGACCAGGGATGCCCGGCGAGAAGCAGCGTTGCCACGTTGAGCAGGGCAAGCGCCAGGCCGGCGCCGGCCAGCGGCCAGGGGCCGCGCAGCAGCCAGCTCCAGCCCGGCCGCCGCGGTCCCGGCTCGCTTTCGAGGCCACCATGGGCGCGCCGCTCGATCAGCACGGTGACGAGCCCGATCAGCCCGAGGCCGGCCAGCGTTGCAAGGACGGCGGCGGGGACGCCGAGTTGCTGGCCGAGGCTGATTGCCGGCAGTGAGGGCAGGCCGAGCCACCACGGCAGATGCGCGGTACCGATCACCGCCCCGGCGATGAAGAAGATCAGCGTCACCAGCATGCGCGACGAGCCGCCGCCGACGGTGAACAGCGTGCCGGAGCCGCAGCCTCCGCCGAGCTGCATGCCGAGGCCGAAGATCGCGGCGCCGACCAGCACCGAGACGCCGACCGGGGCCAGCGCTCCGACGAGCGGCTGCGCGCCGAGGCTGCCGGCGGCAGTGAGCGGGATCATCGCCAGCGCGGCGGCGCCGATCATCAGGAGCTGCGCGCGGACGCTGCGGCCGCGCTTCTCCACCGCAAAGCGGCGCCAGCCTCCGGTAAAGCCGAACGAGCCGTGATAGAGGGCCGCGCCGAGCAGGCCGCCGATCAGGAAGAGGGCGGCCTGGTTGAGGTCGATGAGCCCGGCGA
>JAJFMR010000520.1 GCA_020696915.1 Rhizobiaceae bacterium
GGCATTGCTGCCGCGGGAGCGCAGCCTGGCATCGGTATTGATCCGGGTGGTTTTCGCCGGCGCTTTTTCGACCGTGAAATCCTTGGCGGCGGCAACCACCACCTCGATATCGATCTCTACATCCTCGTTGTCGTCGCTGGCTGTCAGGCCGGCCTGCTCGACGGGGGAGGTCGAGGCGGTGGCCATCGAGATGGTCTCGATGGTCTCACCGGTCTCCCCCAACGATGCCAGCAAGGTGGCCTCAGCCGGCAGCTCAGCCTCGGCCGGCGATGCGAAGGCCGGCGCGGCAGGTAGGGGTTTGCCCCAGCGGGGGTCGCCACCATCCGGTACCGTATGAGCGACCGGCCCGGTGTCCGGTGCCGGCACCTTGACGGTCTTTACTTTCACTGGGGTCGGCAGCAAGCCGGGGAGGCCGGCACCGCCGGCGGCAGCCATCGCCTTTGCCGTCGATGGCGTGGACTCGTGCTCGCCTTCGGCGAAGCTCTGGACGAGCAGGCCTGCGACCGCGATGAACACCGCTGCAGCGATGATGCGTATCGCCGCCACGTGCGTCGTAAACCTCATGATCTTCCTCCCGGTCCGCGCCAAGCTCGAGGTGGCCCCTCGCAAGGCCGCTCTCGCTGCACGAACGCGTCGGGTCGGGAACAGCGCCGCTCCGTCGGTCCGACCATGTCTCCTCTTGCATCAAGCCCCGGATCGTCGATTAGCACGATTTTTTCGGTTTGACACCTTTTTGCTACAGCCAACGGCAAAGCGCCTCATCGGGCAGGGGGACGGCAGCATTTCGGGGAAGGACCGGCCGGGCGGCGACGCTTCGCGCGCCCTCGACGAGGCGGCGACCCTGTCGAGCCGGAGGCCGGCTATTCTGCGCGCTGATGTGAAACGGTCAGCCTGGTGACGCTGACGGAACGGACGTCGGCACACTTCCGGAAGAGCGGCCCGGGCACGAGGATCCGCCGGGAGCAACCATCCGCGCCTGCCGGGGATTTGGCCGCCGGCTTTGAAGCCACCGCCGTTCCACCGAGATTGACCGGTGGTATTTCCCCTGAAACCTGGAACCCCTCGCGGGCTAGAATCTTCCTCGCCTTCAGGCAATAGGAAACCGAAAGGTCCGAGAAGCGTGACTGCTTGTGGCCGGCGCGGTACTTCATCAGAGTGGTGCAAAGATCACCGCCCGCCAGACGGTGCGCGCGCGCGAGATATGTGACGCCGAGCCGTATGTTCGAGGCGGGGTCCGCCAGTTGAACATCGGTTCCCTGGAAGCCGAGCATCCGCGCCGTGGGCGGCATGACCTGCATCAGCCCAATCTCGCCGGCAGCACCCTTCACGGCGGGATTGAAGTTGCTTTCGATCTCGATCACGGCCAGGGCAATTTGCGGTGGAAGCCCGGCCTTTTCCGCCTCGCACGCCGCAAGGTCGCGCCAGCCCGCCGCATCGCTGACCTGAAGCTGGCAGCCAGCCGCCGTTGCGGCGTCGGCGTTCCGGGCGGCGGCCATATCGCCCAAGCACGACAAGCATACGGCCAGGCCGAGCGCCATCGACCGCGCCAGCACGGATGAAAGCATGCCCCTGTTCACGAAGATCCCCCGAGCCGCCAGACTGAACGGCGCGCTGCTTATCATCTTCCGCGACGAAATACGAGTCCGACGTCGAAGCGGCCCTCACCCCTTATTGCACATCCGTGAATTGGCCGCTGGGATGGCTGGTCAGACGCGGTCTTCGAGGCCTTTCACGCCCTGCTGCTCGGCGCAATGCGCGCAGCAGTAAAATGTCCCGCTATCTTCCACGCCATGGCCGATAATTCGGCAACCGCAGTGAGCGCATGTCGGGGCAAGCTTCTGGATCGCACACTCGAAACTGTCGAATGTGAAGCTGCGCCCGTCCTTGCTGACCTGGAAAGTCTTGTCGTAGTCGTTGCCGCATTGATCGCATTTGGCCATGGTTTTCTCCCGGGGGTCTGGACATGGCGACTGGACGCTGGAAGCGTAACGGCAACGGCTTGCACCCGGTTCCATACCGGAAAGGGGAGAGTCGCATCGTGCAGGCAAAAGCCAGTTCCGCGTGACATCGGCCGCCTGCGCTCTGTACCGAGCCATCGCGGTGATTGGCTTGAGTACGCAGCAAAGCAAAAAGCCCTTCCGAGTTTGCAAGCGTAGTCCCGAAAGAAGCCGTGGGCACGTTCTGAAAATTCGGATGATGCAGGGGGATAATGGTGATCCCGACAGGAATCGAACCTGTGACCTACAGATTAGGAATCTGCCGCTCTATCCTACTGAGCTACGGGACCAGCCGCGGCAGACATAGCGGTTTCGGGCCGCTTCGCCAACCGCCTGCGGCGGCTTTTTGGTCCACGCGGCAGGCGATTGCCGCCTTGAAGACCGGATGTCCCGATTGTTGGATAGGCAAGGGCGGAAAAACAGGCACCCGGCTCAGGCGGCCAGTGCCGTCTCGGCCAGCCTGACCCAATAGCTGACGCCGTGCGGGATCGCCTCGTCGTTGAAGTCGTAGGCAGGGTGGTGGAGGTTTGCCGTGTCGCCATTGCCGATGAAG
>JAJFMR010000521.1 GCA_020696915.1 Rhizobiaceae bacterium
GTTCGCCTGGTGCGGGACGAACCAGTCGAGATCGGCCACCGATATGCCGGCCTTCGAAAACGTCTCCTCGATGACGTCGGTGATCATGCCGACGGCGTGCTTGAAGACTTCGCGGCCTTCCATCCTGAGCTGGCCGACGGTTCCGGTGCTGGAGGGGCCGCCGTCGACGTAGAGCTTGTCCTTGTGGGATCCGTCGGAGCGCAGGCTCGACGCAATGACGCCGCGATCGGCGGTCGTTCCGGCATTCTCCTCGGCCTCGAGCACCAGCGCGCCGGCGCCGTCGCCGAACAGCACGCAGGTCGAACGGTCGCTCCAGTCCAGAATGCGCGAAAACGTCTCGGAGCCGATCACCAGGGCGCGTCGTGCAAGGCCGCCCTTCAAGTGGAGGTCGGCAGTGGTGAGAGCATAGACGAAACCGCTGCAGACTGCCTGCATGTCGAACGCGAAGCCATGCCGCATGCCCAATCGATTCTGGACGTCGACGGCGCTGGCGGGGAAGGTGTTGTCAGGCGTCGAAGTGGCCAGCACGATGAGATCGATGTCCTGCGGCCCCAGCCCGGCGTCGGCGAGCGCCGCACTCGCCGCGCCTTCGCCGAGCGAGGCGGTCGTCTCGCCGTCGGCGGCGATGTGCCGTTGCCTGATGCCCGTTCGCTGGACGATCCACTCGTCGGATGTCTCGACGATGCCTTCGAAGTCGGTGTTCTTCATGATGCGGGCCGGCAGGGCCGATCCGATTCCCCGGACGACTGATCTGATCAAATTTATCGGTCCTTGTCGTCTGGCCCGTCGGCCGAAGCCGCCGTCTTCACCGGGTGGCGGGCGTGGAAAAGGTCGAGATCGGCCTCAATCCTGTCGAGCAGGCCGTTCCGCACCATGTCGTAGCCAAGCTCGACGGCCGCCGCAAACCCCTCGTCATCGGTGCCGCCATGGCTCTTGACGACGATACCGTTGAGCCCGAGAAACACGCCGCCATTGACCTTTCGCACGTCCATCTTTTCGCTGAGCCGCTCGAAGGCGCTTCGCGCGAAAAGATAGCCGATGCGGGCCATCATCGTCCGGCTTAGCGCCGCCTTCAGATAGGATGCGATCTGCCGGGCAGTGCCCTCTGCCGTCTTCAATGCGATATTGCCGGAGAAGCCCTCGGTGACCACCACGTCGACGGTTCCCTTGCCGATGTCGTCACCCTCGACGAAGCCGTGGTAGTTCATCGACGTGAGCCCGGCTTCGCGCAGCAGCTGGCCGGCTTCCTTGACCTCCTCCTGCCCCTTGATTTCCTCGACGCCGACGTTGAGGAGGCCGACACTCGGCCGGTCGATTCCGAACAGCGCCCGCGACATGGCAGCGCCGAGGATCGCGAAGTCGATCAGCTGATGCGCGTCCGCCCCGATGGTCGCCCCCACGTCCAGCACGACGCTTTCGCCGCGCATGGTCGGCCAGATCGCGGCGATTGCAGGCCTGTCGATGGTCGCCATGGTACGCAGGCAAAACCTGGCCATGGCCATGAGCGCGCCCGTATTGCCGGCCGAGACACAGGCATCGGCCTGGCCGTTCTTGACGGCCTCGATCGCCCTCCACATCGAGGACTTCCACCGGCCGTGGCGCAGCGCCTGGCTGGGCTTGTCCTCCATCCGCACGACGATGTCGCAGTGGATCAGCTCACTTGCCGCGGCAACCTTTGGATAAAGGTCGATCACCTTGCGCATGTCGTCGATACGGCCAAAAAGCAGGAAGCGGACGTCGGTGCGCCGTGTGACGACCTTCAGCAACGCCGGAATGATCACCGAAGGTCCGTGATCGCCGCCCATGGCATCGATTGAGATTCTGATCACGCGGCAATCATCTCGTGTCCGCCGGGCACCCCCGGCAAAGGTCGGGGGAAAATAACGGTTTTGAACGCTACTACAACCGCGATTCAGTGGCAGGCGGAGACATTTCAGGATTTGCGCGTCAGCGCCTCGAGTTTTTGCTGAAGCGGTCCGCCCGGTGTCTCCCCTTGCGCGTCACTGCCGGCGCCGGGCAGCACGGCGCCGGGTTTGCGGGGGTATGGATCGATAGCCAATGCGAAGAACTCTTCGGCGAGGGCGCCGACATCGATGCTGTCGCCGGTAAAAGTCTCGGGCCTGTCCGGCCCGTCCGCATCCAGCATGATCTCGCCGCCGTCTTCGAAGCCGAGCCGCCCGAGCTTCGAATCCTCGGGCAGGAACAACCCCTCCACGGCTTCGCGGATCTCGCTATGCACCGGCTCCAGGGTGACCACGCATTGCTGGGTGATGGAGGCTTCCACCGTGCCTTCCACCCTGACGCCGCGCCGCTTCCACGGCGTGACGAGGAGTTCGGCACGGTATCGCTCGACCGACGCCAGTCCGTGCCAGGCAGCAAGCGACTGGCGCTGCCCGGCATCGGCCTCCACCGTGACCGGCATGCCATTTTGCGGAAGCCTGCCGACATTCACCCTGAAGGAAACCGGACTCTTGCTCTTCTTCTGTCGCATCGGTCCTCCCGTTTAGACGGAGCGGGCCGCAGGATACGCTACCCGGCCGCCGCAGAT
>JAJFMR010000100.1 GCA_020696915.1 Rhizobiaceae bacterium
GCCAAACGACCTGGTGAGGCCGGCCGGTAGCAGCAGACCGGCGCGTCGCACGGGTCTATCTCCGTTTCATCGGTCGGGGCGGAAAGAAGCCGCACATCGATGCACTTGCCGCCGGCCTGCCCGGAGGCCAAAGTCGCGGAACGAATTTTGGCCGGACGCTTCGTGCTCGCGGCCGATGGTCGAGAGGGAACCATGAATCCTGCGCGGCTGTTCAGTCTGGCCGGCCGCAAGGCCGTCGTCACGGGCGCAAGCCGCGGCATTGGCCGGGCCATTGCCGAGGCGCTGGCCGCCGCCGGCGCCGAACTCGCCGTCACGGCCCGCGACAGAGAATCGCTCGAGGAGACCCGCCGGGTGATCGCGGCAGCCGGGGGCAGGGCGCACACCTATGCGCTCGACGTGCGCGACGTTAAGGCGTGCGGCGGGGTGATCGGCTCGGCGGCAGCCGATCTCGGCGGCCTCGACATCCTCGTCAACAATGCCGGCCATGAGGAGGTCCGTGCGTCGCTCGACGTCGAGGAGGACCTCTACTGCGGTGCCTTACGGTTCCTCCAAGTCCGGCCTGCTCGGCATGACGCGGGCGCTCGCCGCCGAGTGGGCGCCGCTGGGCATCCGGGTCAACGCCATTGCGCCGGGCTACTTCCGGACGGCGATGACCGAAACGTTCTATGGTGACCCTGAATGGGAGCGGCGCATGCTGGAAAAGATCCCGCAGCGGCGGTTCGGGCGCATGGACGACCTTGCCGGCGCGGCTCTTTTTCTCGCCAGCGACGCCTCATCCTATGTTACGGGCCATTGCATTCCCGTCGACGGCGGCTATCTCGCCTCGATCTGAAAACATAGGCGCCGCATGGAGCGAATGAAGCCTGCTTTCCGTCAACCGCAGGCAGCAGAAGACCGCCAGGCGGCCGTGTCGGTGCGCGGCGTGAGCATGGTCTATGATGGCGTGCATGCCGTCCGCGACGCTTCCTTCGACCTCGCACAGGGAAAATTCCTCACGATCCTCGGGCCGTCCGGTTCGGGAAAGACGACCTTGCTTCGGTTGATAGCGGGCTTTCTCGAGCCGACCAGCGGCGAGATCTTCATCAATGGCCGGGCCGTCAGCGCGGTGCCGCCGCACAGGCGCTCGATCGGCATGGTCTTCCAGAAACTCGCGCTCTTTCCGCATATGACGGCGGCCCAGAACGTCGCCTTTCCGCTGAAAATGCGCCGCCGGGATGCGCGCACCATTCCTGAAAGGGTGGAGCGGTATCTCGAACTCGTCCGGCTGGGCGGGCTGGGCGGGCGCCGGGTGCACGAACTCTCCGGCGGGCAGCAGCAGCGCGTGGCCATCGCCCGCGCGCTGGTCTTCGAACCCGACCTCCTGCTGCTCGACGAGCCCCTGGCGGCGCTGGACCGCAAGCTGCGGGAGGAAATGCAGCTCGAATTCCGACGCATACAGCGCCAGTTGGGCGTTACCACCATCAATGTCACCCATGACCAGCGCGAGGCGCTCGTCGTCTCCGACGAGGTGATCGTCATGGAGGCGGGCATGATCGAGCAGAACGCCTCGCCGCTCGACACCTATCGCGCGCCGGCCACTTCATTCGTGGCCAACTTCCTCGGTGTCACCAACCGGCTTTCCGGCGTGGTGACCTCGCTCGACGGAGATCGCATCGGCCTGTTGGCCGGCGACCACCTTATGGTCGGCGCGGCTGCCGGGCCGGGAGGATCTCTGCAAATCGGCGCAAGGGCCTCTGCAGCAATCCGCGCGGAGCAAATCCGCATCTCTCCCGACCTCTTCGCGCTCTCCGGGCTCGAGACGGTGCTGTCCGGAACCGTGTCGGACGTCATTTTCGAGGGTGATCGGGTCGTCTATGAAATACTGACGGTGCTGCCCGAAACGGGACCGCTGCGCGTCTTCGACCATGACGTCGGTTCGCGCCGCCAGTACCGGGCCGGCGACGCCGTTCACCTGGGCTGGAATGCCCGCGACCTTTTCGTCTACAAAGCCGATCCGGAGCCTGCCGCGACCAAACCTGACAGAGGAGACTGAGATGAAGGGCCAGAAATTCGATTCGACCGTTGTGCTCCGACGCACCTTCCTGAAGGGAGCAGCGGCTTTTGGCGGTGCCGCGGCCTTGCGCGTGCCGCACGCCTTCGCACAGGAGCCCGCCAAGCCCGCTGAGATCATCGTGCGCGCCTGGGGCGGCAGCTGGGTGGACAGCCTGAAGGCCGGCGTCTCCGACCCGTTCACCGCGAAGACCGGCGTCGCCGTCCGCCACGACCTGACGGAGGACAACGAGATTCAGCCCAAGGTGTGGGCGGCGGTGGCGCAGGGGCGCGTTCCGCCGATCCACATCAACTGGGATACCACCACCAATGCGACCAAGTCGGCGCTGCGGGGCGTGACCGAAGACCTCTCCGATCTCGCCAATCTGAAGAACACGACGGATCTGGCCAAGCCGGTCGGCCTGGACGGATATCCGATCGTCAATACCTATGGCTATGTCTATGTCCTGGCATTCCGGCCGGAGGCTTTCCCGGACGGCCCGCCGAAGTCGTGGAAGGATCTGCTCGACCCGAAGTTCAAGGGCCGCATCGCCTTCTACAATGACGGCATCGGCTTCCACTTTCCTGCCCAGGTCGCCGGCGGCGGGAAGCTCGAGGACATCCCCGGCAACATGCAGCCGGCGTGGGACTTCATCGCAAAAATGAAGGAGCAGCAGCCGCTGCTCGGCGAGGATCCCGATTTCACCGCCTGGTTCCAGCGCGGCGAGATCGATGCGGCCTGCACCATCTCCACCAATGCGCGCGAGGCAAAGAAGAACGGCGTGAACATCGACTGGGTGGTGCCCGCGGAGGGCGCCAAGTTCGATACCGACGGTCTCTGGATCCCCAAGGGCCTGCCCGAAAACGAGCTCTACTGGGCGAAGGAATACATCAACTTCGCGCTGACCAAGGAGGCGCAGCAGGTCTGGCTCGACGGGTTGGGACTGCCCGGCGTCGTTCCGGGCGTCAACCCTCCCGCCGACCTCGCCGACGATCCGTCCTATCCGACCAGCGAGGAGGACTTCAAGAACCTCATCCGCATCTCGTCCAAGGTTCAGGTCGAGAACGAGAGCGAGTGGTTTTCGAAGTTCAAGTCGATCATGCAGGGCTGACCGGTGGCCGGGCCGCCGTTCGACGGCGTCCCTTCCTCCCCTGGAACCAGGGCATTGCGACACAGCGCATATCCCCTCCGCTGGCGCGTCATGGACGCGCTCGAGGCTGCCGCAGCCGTGGTCTGGCCGGCGCGGTTCGCGGCCGCCGTGCCCTACCTCATGCTGGCGCCGGCAGTCCTGCTCGTCGGCCTTCTGGTCATTGGTCTGGCCTATATAGGCGACACGAGCCTGCGAACCCTCGACACCTCGACCTTCCTACTGTCGGACGACTACACGCTCGCGAATTATCGGCGGGCGCTCTCGGAATCCCTGTTCCGGACGGTCGCTGCGAGAAGCCTGCAGGCGTCGCTCATCGTCACCGCGGTGACGCTGCTGCTTGCCTTCCCATACGCCTACCTCATGGTGAGGACCCCGTCCGCCGCCCTGCGCAAGCTGCTGCTGATCGCGCTTTTCCTGCCCTTCTTCATTGGCCAGGTGGTTCGCGCCTATGGCTGGCTCATAATTCTCGGCAACCAGGGCATGGTGAACGATGCGCTGAGCCTGGTCGGCGTGGCCCCGCTTCGGCTCCTCTACAACTACCCTTCCGTTCTCTTCGGCCTCATCCAGTACATGCTGCCCTTCGCGGTGCTGATGCTGGCCCCGGCGCTGACCGCAATTCCCGAGGAACTCGAGGCGGCTGCGCATTCCCTGGGGGCGAACTGGCTGCGCGCCTTCTGGCATGTCGTCCTGCCGCTGGCCCGTCCGGGGCTGGTCGGTGCCGGCCTGGTCGTCCTGACGCTCACGCTGACCGATTTCGCCATGCCGGCGATCCTCGGCGGCGGCTCGCAGGACTTTATCGCCAACGCCATTTACGACCAGTTCTTCCGCACGTCCGACCAGGGGCTGGGCGCGACGCTGGCGCTGCTGCTGGTCGCTGCCGGCTCGCTGTTGGTCGGCCTCGTGCTTTACCTGTTCGGGGCGGGCACCCTCGCCATGGGCAGGCGCCGATGACCGGCTCGCTCGGCAAGAGCGTGGTCCTGTGGAGCGTCGTCGCCTGCGGGCTGGTGATTCTGTCGGCCCCGACCCTGGTCGTCCTCGGCGCGTCTTTCACGGCCGGCAACATAATCGCCTTCCCGCCTGAAGGACTGTCGCTCAAATGGTATTCCCGGATCGCCGGCGCCGGCGATCTCTGGAACGCTTTCCAGCGATCGCTCTATGTCGCGTTCGTCTGCACGCTCGCCGCAATTCCGGTCGGCACGCTTGCCGGCATTGCGCTGGCGAAATATGCGGTGCGCCCGGAAAGGACGATCCAGGTCTACCTGCTTTTGCCCTTCACAATCCCGCTGATCGGTTCCGGCATCGGGCTGATGCTCCTGTTCGGTGATCTGCGGCTGCTCGGACAGCTCTGGCCGGTGGGGATCGCCTGCTGCGTCATCAACCTGCCCTTCATGATCTGGGCGGTGATGGCGAGCGCTTCGGCTCTCGACCCGGAGCTGGAGCTTGCCGCCGCCAGCTGCGGCGCTCCGCCGCTGTCGACCTTCCTGCATGTCACGCTGCCTGCGGTCGTGCCCGGCGTGATCAGCGGCTCGCTGCTGATGTTCATCCTGGCCTTGAACGAATTCCTGGTCAGCCTGCTTCTGGTCGACGCGCGCATCGTCACGCTGCCTGTTCATATCTACAATTCGATCCGCTCGATCATCACCCCCGACCTGGCGGCGATCTCGGTGGTGTTCATCGCCTGCGCGGCCGCTGCCGTCCTGCTGCTCGACCGGCTGGTGGGGCTGGAGATCTTCCTGAAGTCGAAATGAACGAGGCGGCGGCCGGCTTCTGAAAAAAATGAGTGAATGCCGATGTCCGAGGTTTCCTTCCACGACCTGTCCATGCTCTCCGAGGCCGATCGCGCGCGGCTCTTCAGCCGTTCCGAAACGGATCTCTCCGGCTTCATCGAAAAGGTGCGGCCGATCATCGATGCGGTCCGCACCGAAGGTGACGCCGCGCTCGTCCGTTTTGCCCGCGATCTCGATCGCGCCGAGCTCGAGGCGGGGAGCCTGAAGGCCGCGCAAGCCGAGTTCGACGCCGCCTTTGAAAAGGTCGACGCGGACGTGATTTCGGCGATCCGCTTCGGCATCGACAACATCCGCCGCTTTCACGAGGAACAAAAGCCCGAAGCCATGTGGCTCAAGGAGATCCGGCCGGGCGCCTACGCCGGCGACCGTTTCACGCCGATCCGGTCCGTGGCGCTTTATGTCCCGCGCGGCAAGGGTGCGTTCCCCTCGGTCACCATGATGACGGCGGTCCCTGCGGCAGTCGCCGGCGTGCCCGAGATCGCCATCCTCACTCCGCCTGCGCCCGACGGAACGGTCGATGCCGCGACGCTGGTGGCGGCCCGCCTTGCCGGGGTGGAGACGGTCTACAAGGCGGGCGGCGCCCAGGCAGTGGCCGCCGCCGCCTACGGCACGGAAACGGTGAAGCCGGCGCGCAAGATCGTCGGTCCGGGCAGCCCGTTCGTGGTGGCGGCCAAGCGGCTGCTTGCCGGTGTAATAGACCCCGGCCTGCCGGCAGGACCTTCGGAGGCCATCATTTTTGCCGACGATACCGTGAACGGCGGCCTTGCGGCATTGGACCTGCTGGTCGAGGCCGAGCACGGACCGGACTCCTCGGCCTATCTGGTGACCCACAGCCGACGTGTCGCCGAGGAAGCGCGGGCCTCCTTGCCCGAGCACTGGAGCCGCATGACCGAACAGCGCGTCTCGTTCTCGCGTGCCGTGCTTTCGGGCCGCTGCGGCGGCATCGTGCTCACCCCTTCGCTGGATGAGAGCTATCGCTTCGTCAACGACTACGCTCCGGAGCACCTGGAGATCCTGTCTACGGATCCCTTCGCGCATCTCGGCCACATCACGGAAGCCGCGGAGATCCTGATGGGACCGCACACGCCGGTTTCCATTGCCAATTTCGGCCTTGGTCCCAACGCCGTCCTGCCGACCAGCGGCTGGGCCCGCAGTTTCGGCCCGCTGTCGGTTTCCGATTTCGTGAAAAGGTCGTCGATCGGCTACGTCACCGCGTCCGCCTATCCCGAGTTCGCCGCGCATGCGCGGACGCTGGCGCGCTACGAGGGATTTTCCTCGCACGAGCATGCCGTGTCGGATGTGAGGCAGAGATATCTCTGAGGCCGGTCCCCCGATGGGCGGCTCGGAAGCTCCGGATCGCCACGCGCATGCCTTCGCCGCGTGCGGCGTTTGCAGCAGAGCTGCACACTTGCCGACATCGACCTTTTCACGTGTGCAGTCGCATGCAACTACAATTAAGGCGCCGTCATGAGAACGAAGCTCGATCGCTCTGGGGCCGTGAAAGGGCCGCAAGGCTCCTGTCGTGGCTCGAACGCCTTCCGGAGATCTATGGTGCCTGCATTCTCGATGTGAACGCCGCAGTCGCCATGACGGCGGGCGTCATGGAGGATTCAGCGATCGCCGCCGGCAGCATCCGAGGCTCGCAGACCTGCTCATAGCCGCGACTGCCAGAACATGTTCGCTGCGGCTTTTGACGTCGAATATTCGGCGCTTCGCACCGCTGGACGTCGATTGCATGAACCCCGTCGACATACCGCCGGAGTGAAGTCGCCCCCGCATCGACTGCGCCATGCGGGTCCTCCCGCGGAAGCAGGTTGACCGCCCCTGCCTGCGGGCTTAGGTCCGGACAAAAGAGGAGCAAGAAGGGCGCCATGAACACTCACCAGACTGTCGCTGCCGTGTCTGTCGACGAAAACAGGCTGGACCGGCTGGCCGAGCTCGCCGTGCGCGTCGGGCTCAACCTGCAGCCGGGGCAGGACCTCCTTCTCACCGCCCCGCTGGAGGCGGCGCCGCTGGTACGCCGCATCGCCATTCATGCCTATCAGGCCGGGGCCGGCCTGGTGACGCCGCTCTTTGCCGACCCTGAGGTGACGCTGGCGCGTTTCCGGCATGGCGCGGATGACGCTTTCGACCGCGCTCCGGGCTGGCTTTACGATGCCATGGGGAAGGCCTTCGATGCCAATACCGCCAGGCTCGCCGTGGTCGGCGACGATCCGATGCTGCTGGCCGGGGAAGACCCCGAAAAAGTCGGCCGCGCCAACAAGGCGAACTCCATCGCCTACACCCCGGCCCGCGAGCGGATCACCCGCTTCGACATCAACTGGAACCTGGTCGCCTGGCCCGGCAGCGCCTGGGCCGGGCGCATGTTCCCGAAGCTGCCCCATGCCGAGGCGGTCGCCAGACTCGCGGATGCGATCTTCGCCGCGTCGCGGGTCGACGGGGACGACCCGGTCGGCGCCTGGAAAGCGCACAACGCCGCTCTGCGCGCCCGGTCCGACTGGATGAACGCGAAATCCTTCCACTCGCTGCATTTCAGGGGTCCCGGCACCGATCTCATGGTCGGCCTGGCTGACGGCCATGAATGGATGGGCGGCGCCTCGGTCGCGCGAAACGGAATCACGTGCAATCCCAACATTCCAAGCGAGGAGGTCTTCACCACCCCTCATGCCGCGCGCACCGAGGGGGTTGTGGCGGCGACCAAGCCATTGTCGCATATGGGCAGCCTCATCGACGGCATTCGCGTGCGGTTCGAGAGCGGGCGGATCGTCGAGGCGCACGCCAGCCGCGGCGAGGAAGTGCTGCGGAAGCTCATCGACACGGACGAAGGGGCAGCGCGGCTTGGGGAAGTGGCCCTGGTGCCGAACGGTTCCCCGATCGCGCAATCCGGACTTCTGTTCTACAACACGCTCTTCGACGAGAACGCGGCCTGCCACATCGCGCTCGGCCAGTGCTATTCGAAATGTTTCCGCGACGGTGCCAGGCTCGACGCCGGCGAGATCGCCGCGCGGGGCGGCAACACCAGCGCCATTCACGTCGACTGGATGATCGGGTCAGCCGACATCGATGTCGACGGCGTGCATGCCGACGGCAGCCGGCTGCCGGTTTTCCGGAAGGGCGAATGGGCTCCCGACGCTCGGTAAGATGTTGAAAAGCCGACGCTTCGGTCCATTGAGGAAGCGCCGGGGGTTTATGGTGCCTCGATCATCGCACGGGCAAAAACCGGGGCTTCGATCCAGCGCCGCGCTGTGCGGCCGACGGCTCGCGTCAGGCGAGACCTTCTTCCTGCAGGCTCCTTACGACTGCGGGCCGCGCCGCGACCGTCGCCATGAACTTCTGCACGTTTGCGAAGGGTGAAAGGTCGAGGCCGACCGCCTTTGCCCAGCCGAGGATCGTCCACAGATAGGCGTCCGCCGCCGTAAACGTCCCGCCCGTCAGGAAGGTCTTGCCATCGAGGCTGGCGTCGACATGGCCGAGCCGCCTTGCCAGATGTTGCCGATTGGCCGTCTTCGTCTCTTCCGGCGTGCCGGGTTTGAAGAACGGGCTGAAAGTCTTGTGCAGCTCCGTCGCTATGAAAGCCAGCCACTGCTGCACCCGATAGCGAGCCATCTCGCCTGCCGCCGGCATCAGGCCGCTGCCGGGCTTCCGGTCGGCGAGATACTGCACCACGACGGAGGCCTCGGTCAGTGTCTCGCCATTGTCGAGCACCAGCGCCGGGACATAGCCGTTCGGATTGGTAGCCAGGTAATTCTGTTCCGTCTCCGTCTTCTTGGTCTTGCCGTCAACCTTCACGAGATCGAGCGGAATGCCCGCCTCGTTGGCGACGATATGGGGAGCGAGCGAACAGGCCCCGGGCATGTAGAACAGTTTCATTCTTCGAAGCTCCTGCGATGCGACCTGATCTCAAGTGTGGCTGCCTTCCCGCGCCGGCAATAGGCAACACGGTGAACACACTGTCTCGCGGGCTGCCTTCGCGATGCGCTTGTATCGGGTTGCGGCCGCGATTGGATGCGCTGGGGAGCACCTTCCTCAGTCGCGCCGGCTCCACCTTGAGCGCCTTCGCCCGATTGGGGTCGGTCGCATCCATGCCGCCGCATCCGGTCGTTTTCGATTGACCGGTGCCCAACTCCGA
>JAJFMR010000101.1 GCA_020696915.1 Rhizobiaceae bacterium
GGGGACATTTCTGGCAATGCTGGCCGGCCCTCTCAGCGCGACGACCTTCTCCACGCCTGCCACCGCCACCGAGATCAAGCTGATCGTCAATCGGGTACCGATCACCACCTACGACATCCAGCGCCGCGCCGCCTTCATGCGGCTGCAGAACCGGAAGGGCAATCTCAACGCCCTCGCCGAGGACGAGATGGTCGACCAGGCACTGCGGCTGGCAGAGGCGACGCGCCTCAAGATTTCCATCCCGGAAGATCAGGTCGCCGACGCCTACGCGCGGTTTGCCTCGTCGAACAAGATGACGGTCGAGCAGCTCGACGGGATCATGGCGCAGTCGGGCGTAACCAAATCGCATTTCAAGGATTTCATCCGGTCGCAGATGAGCTGGAGCCAGGCGCTGAACGCACGCGCACGCGCCGAAATCGGCGGCATGAGCGAGCAGGATGTCGTCAGGCGCATGATGCAGCAGGGCGGCGACAAGCCGACGGCAGTCGAATACATGCTCCAGCAGGTCATCTTCGTGGTGCCCGCCGCAGAGCGCGGCAATCTCGCCAGACGCAAGAAAGAGGCCGAGTCCCTGCGGGCGCGTTACTCGGGTTGCGAAAACACGCGCTCTTTCGTGAAGGGGCTGATCGACGTCACCGTCCGTGACCTCGGCCGCAAGTTCGGCCCCGAGCTGCCACCGGAATGGGCTGAACAAATCAAGCAGACCAAAGTCGGGGGCGCCACGCCTGTCCGGGAGACCGAGCGAGGGATCGAGTTCATCGGCATCTGCTCGAGCCGCGAGGTATCGGATGACCGCGTCGCCAAGATGGTGTTCCAGAACGAGAACGCCGAGACCACCGAAATGGACGCGCTCGGCAAGAAGTACCTCGCGGAGCTGAAAGAGAAGGCAAACATCGTCAGGCGCTGATCGCGGCTCGCGCGGGTGCAGAAATCGGCAGGCCGCCCGGCTACCCGCAACGGCTCGGTCCCCAGCGCCCCGGTTTCACGAGGGGTCAGCCCCGACGGCCTGCCGCCGCTCAGGGAGGTGATCGAACGGTATGGGCTGCGGGCCAGGAAGTCGCTCGGCCAGAATTTCCTCCTCGACCTCAATCTCACCGGCAAGATCGCCCGGGTCGCCGGAGCAAATGCCGCCGACACGATCATCGAGGTGGGCCCGGGGCCCGGGGGCCTGACACGCGCCTTGCTTGCAGAGGGCTCCGGCCGGGTCGTGGCGATCGAGCGGGACGAGCGCTGCCTGCCGGCATTGGCCGAGATCGGCGTCCAGTATCCCGGCCGGCTCGACGTGATTGCCGGCGATGCCTTGAAGACGAATTTCGTCGGGCTGGCGGCGGAGGGAAACGTCCGAATCGTGGCGAACCTGCCCTATAATATCGGCACCGAGCTTCTCGTCCGCTGGCTGACCGTTGTTTCCTGGCCGCCCTTCTATTCTTCCATGACGCTCATGTTCCAGCGCGAGGTTGCCGAACGCATCGTGGCGCGGCCGGCCACCCCTTCTTATGGAAGGCTCGGGGTTCTGGCTGGCTGGCGTACCGAGGCGCGTATCGTCTTCGATGTCCCGCCGCAGGCATTCTCGCCACCTCCGAAGGTAACGTCCTCCGTCGTCCACATCGTGCCGCGGGCCGTGCCGCTCGACACCGACGTGAAAAAACTCGGCCGCGTCACCGAGGCAGCCTTTGGACAACGGCGAAAGATGCTCAGGCAGAGCCTGAAAGGATTGGGTGGGGAAACACTGCTCGATAGAGCGGGCATCGACGGAACGCGGCGGGCAGAGACCCTGTCCGTCGAGGAATTCGTCAGGCTGGCCAATGCGGCATGACGGCAGCGGTCAGCCGGTCCTTTCGTCGAGCAGTCCCGTCACGAAGTCGAACAGGCCCGGCCGGCGGTCGCGGCGCAGCCGCTCGGCCGTGACGATCGCCCGTACTTCGGTGTAAGCGCGGTCCAGATCGTCATTGACGACGACGAAGTCGTAGTCGCGCCAGTGCTCGATCTCCACCCGGGCATTTGCCAGGCGCGCCTCTATGACCCCGTCCTGGTCCTCGGCCCGGCGCTGCAGGCGCATCTTCAGTTCCTTCATCGACGGCGGAAGGATGAAGATCGATACGATGTCGGCGCGCATCTTTTCCTTCAGCTGCAGCGCGCCCTGCCAGTCTATGTCGAACAACATGTCACGGCCTTCCGCCATTGCCACTTCCGCAGGGTGACGCGGCGTGGCGTAGAAGTGGCCATGCACCTGCGCCCATTCGAGGAGCTGGTCGGAGTCGCGCAGCACCTCGAACTCGCGCGCCGAACGGAAGTGATAGTGGACACCCTCGATCTCGCTGCCGCGGCGTGCCCGAGTCGTGACGCTGATCGAAAGCTCGAGACCTGGATCATTCTCGAGGAGATTGCGGGCAATCGTCGACTTGCCTGCTCCCGATGGCGAGGACAGAACCAGCATCAGCCCGCGCCTGCGGATGCGCGTCCGGTCGGCTGTCATCGGCTACTCCAGATTCTGGATCTGTTCACGAAACCGGTCGACCACGGACTTCAACTCCAGGCCGATGGCCGTGACGGCGGCAGCATTCGATTTCGAGCACAGCGTATTCGATTCGCGATTGAATTCCTGCGCGAGAAAATCGAGCTTCCGGCCTACCGGCCCGCCGGCCTCGATCAGTGCCCTGCCGGAACCGACATGCGTCTTCAGCCGGTCGATCTCCTCGCTTATGTCGGCCTTGGCTGCGAGGAACGCCGCCTCCATGTAGAGGCGTGTCTCGTCGAGGCTGGCGGCGCCGTCCAGCAGGAGTCGCACCTGTCCGGCGAGCCTGTCCCGAATTGCCTGAGCGTCCCGAGACGGGTCGGCCTCGGCCCTCAGTGTCAGGACCTCGATTTCTCCCAAGTGATCCAGAAGCAGTTCCTTCAACGCGGCGCCTTCCGCCTGCCGGGCGGATTCGAGGCCGGTGAGCGCTGCCTCGAGAGCTTCCAGCGCGACGGAATCGAGCGCCGCCCGGAATTCCTCGCTGTCGACCGCATCCGACGGTTCGAGGACGCCGCGCAATGCCAGCAACCCGTCGGAACTCGCCGGTGCGGCCCCGAATTGCTCCTCGAGCCGTTTCGCCAGGCCGGCCACATCCTTCAGGAATGCCTCGTTGACGACCGGCGGAGCTACCGTCCCCGGGGCTCGCGCAACCACCAGTCCCGCCTGGAAATTGCCACGCGAGAATCGTTTCTGCACCGCTTGCCGGACCGCGGTCTCGAGCCTCTCGAAACCGGCAGGCAGGCGTGACCGCACATCGAGGCTCTTGCCGTTAACGGACTTGATCTCCCAGGCGACGGCCGTACCCTCGTGGCTGGCGGCGGCCCGCGCAAAGCCGGTCATGCTCTGGAGGTTCATCGTTGTGCTTCTTCTCTCTTGCCCGACACAACCGCCTGCCAGCAGTTCCGCGAATGCTGCCAATACAGCGGACCGGATAATGAACCCTGGCCGGCCAGCCAGCTATACGAGTCAGGCGCTACAGCAACCATACGCATTCCTGCGAATGGTGCCGCATGTCAGCGGAGTGCGCCGAACGAAACGCACTGCCGCTGTAGCTTCTTGTTTTCGCATGAGAATTATCCGAAGAACGATTCCGCGCTTCGGCTGTATCCCGGTAGCGCAGCCGGGTCAATCGGGGGCGGCGGCCGGAACCGGCACGGCTACTCCGGCAGGCGTTTCGGCACCGGCGGGAGCCGTCGACGACTCCCCCGCCTGGTTTTTCTCAACTGCCCGCCAGCGGGCGACATTCTGGTTGTGCTCCTCGAGGCTGGAAGCGAAGGCGTGGCCGCCGGTGCCGTCGGCGACGAAGTACAGATCGTCGGTCTTCGACGGGCTGGCCACGGCCTCGAGAGCGGCGCGGCCGGGATTGGCGATGGGTGTCGGCGGCAGGCCGTCGATCTGGTAGGTGTTGTAGGGCGTCACCTTTTCGATGTCCGATTGGTAGATCGGTCGATCGGCCGGCTTTCCCTTCCCTCCGAACAGGCCATAGATGATCGTCGGATCCGATTGCAGGCGCATTCCCCGCTCCAGCCGGTTCAGGAAGACGGCGGCCACGCGCGATCGCTCGTCGCCCTTGCCGGTCTCCTTCTCGACGATCGACGCGAGCGTCACGAATTCATTGATGTCGGCAAGGGGCAGGTCGTCGGTGCGACGGCTCCAGATGGATTCGACGAGCCGCTTCTGGTCGGCCTGCATCTTGTCGATGATCTGCTGGCGCGTCATGCCGCGTTCGATGCGTTGCGTGTCGGCAACGAGGCTGCCTTCGGGCGGCGCGGCGGCCGGCATGTCCCCAGTCAGAATCTCGTTCGCCGCGATCCGCTGCAGGGCCTGCTCGACGGTCAGCCCTTCGGGAATCGTCAGCGAATAGGCAACGGACCTGCCGCTCCTCATGAGTTCCATGATCTCGCGCATCGATGCGCCCGGCCCGATTGAGTATTCCCCGGCTTTCAGCGACCCGTCGCTGCCATAGGCGCGGACACCCAGACGGAATATCCGGGCGTCGCTGATCAGGCCGCGCCGCTCCAGTTGCTCCGCTATCTCGATGAGCCCGCTGTTCGGCTTGACCTGGAAGGTTTCGGCGGTCCTGGACGGGCCGACGCTCTCGAACTCGCGTTTGCCGACAAAGACCGCGACTCCGGCGGCCAGCACCAGCAATATAACCGACGAGACGATGAAGTTCATGAATACGACGAGCTGACTGCGGGAGGCCCGGGAGCGCCTGGGCGGCGGCGTGCCGGTCTCGGGCCGCAGGGCCTCGCTCGCCGTCTTGGGGACGATGGGCTGCGGCGGCGACGGCCGTCGCCCGAATTCGCCATTGCCTGCCGGATTCGTGTTCATGTCGCCTCTATGCCTTGGTGGTCGCGCGCCGTTCCTGGCGAAAGCCTAGTTGCCAATTTGGCAAAAATCGCGGCGGGCCGCTATCCGTCGTAGCGTTGGAAAACCAGCGAGGCGTTGGTCCCGCCGAAGCCGAAGGAATTCGACATGGCGACATCGATCCGGCGGGACCGCGGGCTGTTTGGAACGAGGTCGATGGCAGTATCGCGTTCGGGATTGTCGAGATTGATGGTCGCCGGCGCGACATTGTCGCGGATCGCCAGCATGCAGAAGATGGCCTCGGCGGCCCCTGCGGCTCCGAGAAGGTGACCGATCGACGATTTGGTCGAAGACATCGAGATCTTCGACGCCGCATTTCCGACCAGCCGTTCGACGGCGCCGAGCTCGATCGTATCGGCCATGGTCGAGGTGCCATGCGCATTGATGTAGTCGATGTCGGACGGCGCAAGGCCGGCCCGCTTCAGGGCCGCCGTCATGCAGCGGAACGCGCCGTCTCCGCCCTCGGAAGGCGCGGTGATATGATAGGCGTCGCCGGTCAGGCCGTAACCCGTCACTTCGGCATAGATCGTGGCGCCTCGCGCCTTGGCATGCTCCAGCTCTTCGAGAACGACGACGCCGGCGCCCTCTCCCAGCACGAAGCCGTCGCGATCGCGGTCATAGGGCCGTGACGCCTTTTCCGGCGTGTCGTTGCGGTCGGTCGAGAGTGCCCGACAGGCGGCAAAGCCGGCAAGCGAGAGCTGCGTTATCGGAGCCTCGGCGCCGCCGGCCAACATGACGTCGGCGTCTCCGAAGATGATCAGCCTCGCCGCGTCGCCGATGGCATGGGCACCGGTCGAGCAGGCGGTGACCACCGCATGGTTCGGTCCCTTCAGCCCGTGCCGGATCGACACCTGGCCCGAAACGAGATTGATGATATTGCCCGGAATGAAGAACGGGCTGATGCGGCGTGGCCCCCGTTCCTTCAGGAGGATGGCATTCTCTGCGATGCCTTCCAATCCGCCGATGCCGCTGCCGATCAGCACTCCCGTCGCGCACCGGTCGTCTTCCCTATCAGGCTGCCAGCCTGAATTGCGAAGCGCTTCGTCGGCGGCGGCGATCCCATAGAGAATGAAGTCGCCGATCTTGCGCAACTCCTTCGGCTCGAGAAAGGCCTCAGGGTTGAAGGTACCGTTCGAGCCATCGCCGCGCGGGATCGAGTGGGCGATCTTCGAAGCGTAATCGGATACGTCGAAGGCGGTGACGCGACTGCACGCGCTCCTGCCTGACAGGAGCTCGCGCCAGCCGTGCTCGACGCCGACACCGAACGGCGAAACGAGGCCCATGCCGGTAACGACGACGCGTCTCATCGCAACTCCTGATGAAGGCGGCGGCGTGTCGGAGGAGAAATCAGGCCGACGCCTTGTCGATGTATTTGACGGCGTCGCCGACCGTGAGGATGGTTTCAGCCGCGTCGTCGGGAATTTCGACGCCGAATTCCTCTTCGAACGCCATGACGAGTTCCACCGTGTCGAGGCTGTCGGCGCCCAGATCGTCGATGAAGCTGGCGCCATCGGTGACCTTTTCGGCATCGACGCCGAGATGCTCGACCACGATCTTCTTGACGCGCTCTGCGGTGTCACTCATCTGGGCATCCTCGTCTTGTTCCTATGTTCTCGTTAGCCGCCCGAATGGCGCTAATCAAGCTGAAAGATGTCGGGCAGAGCGCAACGCAAGGTAGCGATTCATGCCAGGGATGTCAGAGCCGAGGCGGCTTACACAAAAGATACCCGCTGTCCAACACGGAAAGAGCGGCAGCCGCAAGCCGAACGAGCGCCAACTCAGATCATCGCCATGCCGCCGTTGACGTGTATCGTCTGGCCGGTGACGTAGGCTGCCTCCCCCGAAGCCAGAAAAGCCACGGCGGCGGCGACTTCCGCGCCCGTACCCATGCGCCTGGCCGGAATGGCCGCCATGATGGTTTCCCGCTGCTTGTCGTTGAGCTTGTCCGTCATGGCGGACTGGATGAATCCGGGCGCCACGCAGTTGACGGTGATGTTGCGCGTGGCGATTTCCTGGGCGAGCGCCTTGGAGAAGCCGATCATCCCGGCCTTGGATGCCGAGTAGTTGGTCTGGCCTGGATTGCCGGTGACGCCGACGACCGAGGTGATGTTCACGATGCGACCGTAACGGCGGCGCATCATCGGGTGGGTAAACTCCCTGGTCAGCCTGAACACCGCCGTGAGATTGACCTCGATGACGGCGTCCCAGTCGGCATCCGACATCCGCACGAACAACCCGTCTCTGGTGATGCCCGCATTGTTGACGAGAATATCGACCCCGCCCAGCTCCTCCTCGGCCCGTGCCCCCAGGGACTTCACGGCGTCGCGTTCCGAAAGGTCGGCAACGAGCAGCCTGGTGCGATCGGTTCCGAGGTCCTCGGCCAGCGCCTCGAGTTTTTCGGCGCGCGTTCCGTGCAGGCCGACCGTTGCGCCACGGGCGTGGAGTGTGCGGGCGATCGCCTCGCCGATGCCGCCCGACGCGCCGGTCACCAGCGCCTTGCGCCCAGTCAGATCAAACATTGTTCACTCCTCGTGTTTCGCGAAGCGCCGGTATCGTGGTCAGGAGAGCGCCGCCAGCGCCGCTTCGACCTCGGCCGGCGTGCCGATGGCCAAGGTCGCGACGTTGCGGTCGATTCGACGCGCGAGCCCCGAAAGCACCTTGCCTGCGCCCACCTCGCAGAGCGTCGAGGCGCCGTTGCCGGACAGAAACTCGATCGTCTCGCGCCAGCGGACGCGGCCAGTAACCTGTTCGATCAAATAGCCCGCGATGTCTTCCGGATCGCTGACCGGCCGCACCGCGACGTTGGGTATGACGGGGACGCAAGGCACCCGCTTCGCCACCGAGGCCAGCGCATCGCGCATCGCGTCGGCCGCAGGGGCCATCAGCGCCGAGTGAAACGGCGCCGAGACGGCGAGCATCAGCGCCCGCTTCGCGCCTCGCTCGGTGCACAGGCGCGCCGCCTTTTCCACTGCGGGTTTCGATCCGGAGATCACCAGCTGCCCGGCGCCATTGTCATTGGCGATCTGGCACACCGAGCCCGCCGCAGCCTCCCCACAGGCAGCCTCGACGTCCGCCTGCCCGAGACCGATGATCGCCGCCATAGCCCCCTCGCCCGGCGGCGTCGCGGCCTGCATCGCATTGCCGCGAATGCGCAGCAGCCGCGCGGCGTCGCCGATCGAGAACATGCCGGCCGCGGCCAGCGCCGAATATTCCCCGAGCGAATGCCCGGCCACCCAGGCAACCCTCTCCCCGAGGGCGAATCCGCCGGCTTCGAGCGCTCGGACAGCCGCCATCGAGACCGCCATCAGCGCCGGCTGCGCATTCGCAGTCAGGGTCAGCTTTTCCTCCGGCCCTTCCCAGATCACTGTCGAGAGCTTCTCGCCAAGCGCTTCGTCGACCTCTTCGAAGACGCGTCGCGACTGCGGGAACGCGGCGGCCAGATCCTTGCCCATCCCGACGGACTGACTGCCTTGCCCGGGAAAAGTTAATGCAACGGCCATGAGGGACTCCCCGGAGAGTTGACCGACTGCCTCTGGCGCAACGCCGGCTGCTTCGTCAAGCCCGCGGCGCGATCATCCAGCGATCATCCCGCGATGACCGGTGCCCTCAGCTTCGACACAGCGCCGCGATTTCTCAATTTCGCCGGGTTTGTTTGTGACGGAACCATGACGGTTGAATGACAGTTTCATTACGTTCGTCTCCCATTTGGCAAGCAATTCGATGAACGCTGCAGAGAATGACGATGCGCGGCGGGGAGGCCGACGCGGCAGGCTGTTTCGGCTGACGCGGGCCCTGCTGTCCCTGACGGTGACCATCGCGGTATCGGTGGCGCTGGTATTCGCAACCGAACTCATCGTCCGCGGCTCCCTGGACCAGACCCGGGCTTTCTTCCAGCAGCCCTTCCGTCCGGGCTG
>JAJFMR010000102.1 GCA_020696915.1 Rhizobiaceae bacterium
GGTCGCCAGGGCGGCCGGAATTCCGGTCGCCGACTCCAGGGTCATGAACAGGTTCGACATAGTCGGCAAGCACCCGATGCCGGCCCCCTATGTCGTCAAGCCGGTGGCGGAAGGCTCCAGTTTCGGAGTGGTCATCGTCCAGGAGAACCAGTCGCACCCGCCGCAGGTCGTGTCGTCCGCGGACTGGAAGTATGGCGACACCGTCATGGTCGAGAGATATGTGCACGGGCGCGAGCTCACCTGCCCGGTGATGGGCGACGTGGCGCTGGCGGTCTGCGAAATCATCCCGACCGGCCACTCCTTCTACGATTATGATTCGAAATACGTGCCGGGCGGATCAAAACACGAAATCCCTGCCAAAATTTCACAGATTGTTTACCAAAAAATACAGACACTGTCGCTCAAGGCTCACCAGGCAATCGGCTGCCGGGGCGTCTCCCGTTCGGACTTCCGCTACGACGACCGCCATTCGGAAAACGGCGAGGTGGTCTGGCTGGAAATCAACACGCAGCCGGGCATGACGTCGACTTCGCTGGTGCCCGAGATCGCCGCGCATGCAGGGCATTCGTTCGGGGATCTGTTGAGTTGGATGGTGGAGGACGCTTCGTGTTTGCGTTGAGGTGGGGACAGGGCGCGAAGGCCGGCGGGGTGCGACCGGTCCTCTCCGGCTTTTGGGCCGATCGCCTCGTGCTGCCGCGCGCCCTGCGCAGACCCGCGCGCCTCCTGGAGCGGCTCCGCGGCGGCGACGTCGAGCCGCCGCGCTTTGCGGCGAGCCTCGGGAGTGCCGCCCTGCTCTCCATGTTTTCCCTTTATGGCGCCTGGCTCGGCGGGCATCTGCCGGCCATGGTGCAGGCACTCACCGCCCGTGCCGGCTTCGCTGTCGACGAGGTGCGGGTGTTCGGGAACCGCGAAATTTCCGAGATCGACATCCTGCAGCATCTCGATCTCGACGGCTGGACGTCGCTGATCGGTTTCGATGCGGACGCGGCGCGGCAGCGCATCGCCGGGGTGGACTGGGTCAAGACGGCTTCCGTGCGCAAGGTCTATCCCGACGCCATCGAGGTGCGCATCGAGGAGCGCCAGCCCTTCGCGATCTGGCAGCATGGCAGCCAGTTGACCGTGGTCGACCGGTCGGGCGGGGTCATTGCACCCTTTTCCGGCGGCCGCCATTCGGTTCTGCCGCTGGTCATCGGTTACGGCGCCGCCGAGCAGGCGGCGGCTTTCGTCGACAAGATCGGGCGCTTTCCCGAACTCGCCGCGCGGGTCAAGGGATACATCCTCGTTGCCGAACGGCGCTGGGACATGAGGCTGGAGAACGGCATCACCATCAGGCTGCCGGAAAAGGGCGAGGACGCGGCGCTGGCCGAGGTGCTGCGCCTCGATCGCGAGCATGGTCTCCTGTCGCGCGACATCGCTGCGGTCGATCTCCGGATCGACGACAGGCTGGTCGTCAAGCTCACTCCCGCGGCGGCGCTGCGGCGCGAAGCGGCACTGATCGACCTGAAGAAAGCCGCCAGGAAAAAACCGGGGAAGAGCATATGAGCTGGCTCGGCGGTCAGAAGCACAACCCGGCAGCGCGGTCCGGTGTCGTCACCGTGCTCGACGTCGGATCGAGCAAGGTCTGCTGCGTCATCGCCAGGCTGAAGCCGCGCGAGGAAAGTCCGATTCTGCGGGCTCGCACGCATGAGGTGCAGGTCATCGGAATCGGGCACCAGAAGTCGCAAGGCGTGAAGTCCGGCGTCATCGTCGATCTGGATCGGGCCGAGCACGCCGTGCGCCTCGCCGTCGACGCCGCCGAGCGGATGGCCGGCCTGACGGTCGACTCGCTGATCGTCAACCTGACGGCCGGCCGGCTGAAGAGCGAAAGCTTTTCCGCGACGATCAATCTGCGTGGGCACGAGGCGGACGCCTCGGACATCCGGCGGGTCCTCGCAGCCGGCGCCAAACAGGCGCTCAAGGCCGAGCGGGAGGTCGTTCATTCGCTGCCTGCTGCCTTCTCGCTCGACGCGGAGCGGGGGGTACGCGATCCGCGCGGCATGGTGGGCGAAACCCTCGGCGTCTCCATGCACGTGCTGACCGGCGACGCGGCACCGCTCAGGAACCTCGAACTGTGCATAAACCGGGCGCACATCTCGGTCGAGAGGATGGTTGCCACACCCTATGCCAGCGGGCTTGCGGCGCTGGTCGACGACGAGCTCGAAATGGGCGCCGCCTGCATCGACCTCGGCGGCGGCACGACGACGATTTCCGTGTTCGCCGATGGCAAGTTCGTGCATGGCGACGCAATTCCGGTCGGCGGCAGCCACGTCACGATGGACATGGCGAAGGGCCTTGCGACCCGTCTCGATCATGCCGAACGGCTGAAGGTGATGCACGGCTCCGCGCTGCCGGGGAGCGCGGACGACCGCGACGTCGTGACCATCCAGCCGATCGGCAATGACGACGGCGACGTGCCGGTGCAGGTGCCGCGCTCGGTCATGACACGCATTATCCGCGCCCGGGTCGAGGAGACCCTGGAGATGCTGCGCGACCGGCTTGCAAGATCCGGCTGCGGCAGCCTGGCGGGAAAGCGCCTCGTGCTTACCGGCGGCGCCAGCCAGCTCGCCGGCCTGCCCGAAGCGGCGCGCCGGATCCTCGGGCGAAACGTCCGCATCGGCCGGCCCCTCGGCATAGCCGGCCTGCCTGCGGCGGCAAAAGGCCCGGCGTTTTCGACGGTCGTCGGGCTGCTGATCTATCCGCAGGTGGCGAGCTTCGAGAGCCGCCAGGGGAGGGGAATCGTCCGTCTCCGGATGACCGGGACAGGCGGACGGCTCGATCGCATGAGTCAGTGGATACGAGACAGTTTCTAATTCGGCGGGGACAGCCCCATTAGCAGCCGCGGCGGCGATGCGGCAGGAAGGCAAAGGACGAGGACAATGACGATCAATCTGCAAAAGCCGGACATCACCGAGCTCAAGCCACGCATCACCGTGTTCGGGGTCGGCGGGGGAGGCGGCAACGCCGTGAACAACATGATCACTGCCGGGCTGCGCGGCGTCGAGTTCGTCGTGGCGAATACCGATGCCCAGGCGCTGACCATGTCGAAGTCGGAGCGGCTGATTCAGCTCGGCGCGCATGTCACGGAAGGTCTCGGCGCCGGCTCGCAGCCGGAGGTCGGCCGTGCGGCGGCAGAGGAGTGCCTCGACGAGATCGTCGATTACCTGTCGCACACGCATATGTGCTTCGTCACGGCCGGCATGGGCGGCGGGACAGGCACCGGAGCGGCGCCGGTCGTGGCCCGGGCAGCGCGCGAGAAAGGCATCCTCACCGTCGGTGTCGTCACCAAGCCCTTCCATTTCGAGGGCCAGCGCCGCATGCGGACGGCGGATCTCGGCATCGAGGAACTGCAGAAATGCGTCGACACGCTGATCGTCATCCCGAACCAGAACCTGTTCAGGCTGGCCAACGACAAGACCACCTTCGCCGACGCCTTCGCGATGGCCGACCAGGTGCTGTATTCGGGGGTCGCCTGCATCACTGACCTCATGGTCAAGGAGGGCCTGATCAATCTCGACTTTGCCGACGTGCGCTCGGTGATGCGGGAGATGGGCAAGGCGATGATGGGCACCGGCGAGGCTTCCGGCGAAGGCCGGGCAATGGCCGCAGCCGAGGCGGCGATCGCCAATCCGCTGCTTGACGAAACCTCGATGAAGGGCGCCAAGGGCCTGCTGATCTCGATCACCGGCGGGCGTGACCTGACGCTGTTCGAAGTCGACGAGGCGGCCACCCGCATCCGCGAGGAAGTCGACCAGGACGCAAACATCATCCTGGGGGCGACCTTCGACGAGGATCTCGAAGGCGTCATCCGCGTCTCCGTGGTGGCGACCGGGATCGACAAGACGGCTGCCGAAATCGCCGCTGCACCGATTGCGATCCGCCAGGCGCCTGCGAAGCCTGCTGCCCGCACAGCGGTCGCCGCGGAAGCGCGGCCCGCCGCGCCGCAGCCGGTCGCCCATGAGCGCGCGGATCCGGTTGCGGAAGCGATTCGCCAGGCCGATCTCCACGCCGCAGCGCTCGCCGCCCGGGCGCCGCAGCCGCAGGCTGCGGAGGATTTCCGGCCGCAGAGCAGGTTTTTCCAGCCTCCGCCGCCGCAGCCCCAGCCGCAGGCGCATCACCATGCGCATCAGCACCCGCACCCGCAGTCAATGCAGGCCGCCGCAGCGCAGCATCGCGAGGCGCCGGCCATGGCGCCGCGCATGCCGCGCGTCGAGGACTTTCCGCCGGTCGTGAAGGCCGAGGTGGAAGCCAAGTCGCGGCCGGCCGAGCATGAGAGCAATGGACCGATGGGTCTTCTGAAGCGGCTTACCAACGGCCTGACCCGGCGCGAGGAAGAGCCCGCGACACTGCAGCCGGCCAAGCCTCGCGAGCCCAAGCTGCGTCAGCCGGCACCCGAAGCGAGGCGGATGTCGAGCCAGGACCCGCAGCTCTATGCCCCGCGGCGCGGCCAGCTCGACGAGCACGGCCGGATCGCCCCCCAGGCCAGGGCTGCCGCGGATGACGACCAGCTGGAGATTCCGGCATTCCTGCGCCGGCAGGCGAACTGACGACCAATTCGCGCAGCGGGCGCTTTTCGATGGCCGGGCTGCCGCGCAGGCACCCGGCCGAGTCGTCCGGGCAGTCGCGGGGGTCGACATGCCGGGTTTTTTGCGGAAAGAAATTCCGCTTCGAATTCAAAAAGTTAACGAACCCTTGCACCGGCTTTGCCGTTACACAAGGTAAAAATGAGTGATTTGGAGTCTCCCCTGCAGCCGGCTATGTTTCTGCCTGGGAAGACCGACGCGCACGGATTCGGGGATGAGGCCGGCGCGATGGACACAGCAGGAAGCACAACTCCGGATGGGTTGGGCCAGCTTGGCTGCATGGGCTCATGGGGACTCGAAACTTGCACGACTTTCAGACCACATTAAAGACTCGCGTGACGCTGTCGGGGTTCGGCGTCCATGGCGGCAAACCGGTTTCCCTGCAGTTCCTTCCCGCCGATCCGGATACCGGCATCGTTTTCCAACATGTCGATGCCGACGGTTCCGGCGTTGAAATCCGGGCGCTGGTGTCGGAAATCGGCGCCACCGATCTTTGCACCGCGCTCGGCGACACTGCCGGGCGGCATGTCGGCACTGTCGAACACGTCATGGCTGCGCTGATGGGACTCGGCATCGACAATGTGATCGTCGAGGTGGACGGCAACGAGACACCCATTCTCGACGGCAGTGCGGCCCGTTTCGTCGAAGCGATCGACCAGGCCGGAATAGAGACGCTCGAGGCCAGGCGCCGCTACATCCGCGTCACCAGGCCGGTGCGGATCGAAAGCGGAGCGTCGTGGGCCGAGTTCCGCCCGCATGACGGCACGCGTTTCGAGATCGAGATCGACTTCGAGAGTCCCGCCATTGGCCGCCAGGCCTTCGCTTCCGACATCACGCCGGACATCTTTCGCCGCGAGATTGCGCGGGCCCGCACCTTCGGCTTCATGAAGGACGTCGAGCGCCTGTGGGCCGCCGGCTACGCGCTCGGTTCCTCGCTCGAGAACTCGGTGGTGATCGGCGAGGACAGCCGTGTCATCAATATGGAAGGCTTGCGCTACAAGGACGAGTTCGTCCGTCACAAGATGCTCGACGCCATGGGCGATCTCGGCCTGGCGGGGGCTCGTTTCATCGGTTGCTTCCGCTCCTATCGGGGAGGTCATCGTCTGAACGCTGCGGCGCTGCGGCGACTGCTTTCCGACCGTTCGGCATTCGAGATCGTCGAGGCCAAGCGCCGGGCGCGCGGCCGGTCCGCCGAACTGATCGCCGTCAGTGCGGCGGTTTACGCGCCCTGGGTCCTCTGAAGGACAAGCCACGGTCCGATGCCGGCAGGTGCCTGGTCGCGGGCGTGCTGTTTCGCAAACCGGCACTGCCCGGCAGTGCCTTAAAAATGCGCGAATGCGGCGCAATAGCGTTGCGGCATCGAAACAGTTATGGTCTATCGCGGCGTGCCGCTGACCAGACGCCGAGGGGACAAAAGCAGACCATGTTCTTCGTCGACATCTCAGCGACGGCTCTCCGCAGGGCTTGTGCCGCTGCGGCGTTGATCGCCTTGCCGCTCGTGGTTTCCGGCTGCATGTCGGGCGAAGCCGACATCGATCTCGCCACCTATGTCGAGCAGACCGAACCGGCCGACGCGCTCTACAACCAGGGGCTCGCCAATCTGAACGCGGGCCGCTTCAAGGAAGCCAGCGCCAAGTTCGACGCGGTCGACCGCCAGCATCCCTATTCGGAGTTTGCCCGGAAATCGATGGTCATGGGCGCCTTCACCAATTACCGGCAGGGCAAGTACGACGAGGCCATCAATGCGGCCAAGCGATATGTCTCTCTCTACCCGTCGTCGCCGGACGCGGCCTATGCGCAGTACATAGTCGGGCTCAGCTATTTCCGTCAGATCCGCGACGTCACCCAGGATCAGAAGGAATCGCGGCGGGCCATCGAGGCGATGGAGGAGGTGGTCCAACGCTGGCCCGAGTCGGACTATGTCGACGACGCCCGTTCCAAGGTCCGGTTCGCGCGCGACCAGCTCGCCGGCAAGGAGATGCAGGTCGGCCGCTACTACCTGGAGCGGCGCGAATATATCGCGGCGGTGAAGCGTTTCCGCTACGTGGTCGAGAACTATTCGAACACCCGCCATATCGAGGAAGCGCTGGCCCGGCTTACCGAGGCCTATCTGTCCATGGGGCTTCAATCGGAGGCGCAGACCGCCGCCGCGGTGCTGGGGCACAACTATCCCGACAGCCAATGGTACAGGGATTCCTTCGCGCTCCTCCAGACGGGGGGTCTTTCCCCGAGGGAGAACAGCGGATCGTGGCTTTCGAAGATCGGCAAGACGCTGACGGGCGGAGCCTGACGCCGGCAAGCTCCCGATGCTCTGCAGGCTGTCGATCCGCGATATAGTTCTGATCGAGCGGCTGGACATCGATTTCTCGCCGGGCCTTTCGGTGCTGACCGGCGAGACGGGGGCCGGCAAGTCCATCCTGCTCGATGCCCTTTCGCTGGCCCTCGGTGCCCGCGGCGACGCCTCGCTGGTTCGGCATGGCGCAACCCAAGGCCAGGTGTCGGCCGTGTTCGACGTTCCGCGCAACCACCCGGCGCGAGCCATTCTCGCCGAAAATGCGCTCGACGAAGACGGCGACATCATCCTGCGCCGGGTGCAGTCGGCCGACGGGCGCACCCGCGTCTTCGTCAACGATCAGCCATCGAGCGTCGCCCTGATGCGCGAACTCGGCAGGGCGCTCGTCGAAATCCACGGCCAGCATGACGAGCGGGCGCTGGTCGACGCTTCGGCTCACCGCGACCTGCTCGATGCGTTCGGCGGTCATCTCGGCGAGGTTCGGCTGTGCGGTGCCGCCTGGCGGCAGTGGCGGGAGGCCGAGGAGCAGCTTGCGCTGCACCGGACGAGGGTCGAGGCGGCGGCGCGCGAGGCCGATTACCTGCGCGCTTCGGTCGCCGAACTCAGCCGGCTGGATCCGCAGCCGGACGAGGAGGCCCAACTTGCCGACATCAGGTCCGCCATGATGAAGGCCGAGAAAGTGGCAGCCGAGATCAGGGATGCCGGCGACGTGTTGTCCGGCCCGAATTCGCCGACGCCGCAGCTGGCGAGCCTTTTGAGGCGATTGCAGCGCAAGTCTCCGGCAGCGCCCGAACTGCTGGACGACGTGGTGAAATCACTGGACGAGGCGCTGATTTCACTGGACGCCGCGCAGGCCGGCGTGGAGGCGGCGCTGAGGGCCACCGAGTTCGATCCCGAGCGTCTGGAAAAAGCCGAGGAACGGCTTTTTGCGCTACGCGCCGCGTCCCGCAAATTTGCCGTCCCGGTCGACGATCTGGCGCGGCAACGCGATCTGATGGCCGCGGATCTCGCCGACCTCGATGCCGGCGAGGAGCGACTCGGCGTGCTGGCCAGGAATGCGGCGGCGGCACGGCAGGCCTATGAAGGCGCTGCCGCGCATCTTTCGCAATTGCGGGCGGGGGCCGCGCTGGGTCTTACCAGGGCGGTGATGTCAGAGTTGCCGGCGCTGAAGCTCGAGCGCGCCGAGTTCATCGTCGAAATGTCCAGCAAGCCCGACACATGCTTCGAAAGCGGGATCGACCAGGTGGAGTTCTGGGTCCGGACGAATCCCGGCACCCGGGCGGGGCCGCTGATGAGACTGGCATCGGGCGGCGAGCTGTCACGCTTCCTGCTGGCGCTGAAGGTGGCGCTCGCCGATCGCGGTTCGGCGCCGACCCTTGTCTTCGACGAGATCGATACCGGGGTCGGGGGGGCGGTCGCCGATGCCATCGGCCAGCGCCTGGCGAGGCTCGCCGGACGCGTGCAGGTGCTGTCGGTGACACATGCCCCGCAGGTGGCGGCCCGCGCCGCCACGCATCTGCTGATCTCCAAGACCGGCAGCGCCGATCGGGTTGCGACGGGCGTGGCGGAAATGGACCGGCCTGCCCGGCAGGAGGAAATCGCGCGGATGCTGGCCGGCGCGACCATCACCGAGGAAGCGCGTGCAGCGGCCGAACGGCTGCTTCGGGAAAACGCCGCCCTGGCGTCTTGAGCGGCCCCGGCAGGTCGGTAGAGTACGCGTCGATTGCAATTCGAAGTTCGAGGTGCCTGATCTGCCGTTCCACTCCGGTACCTCGGGCAGAGCACGCCGCCGACTCACCCGGGACACTACGATGCCTTCCAGACAAGCCGATCCTCGACCTGCAGCAGGCCCGGCTTCGGCCGGGCCCGGGAAAG
>JAJFMR010000103.1 GCA_020696915.1 Rhizobiaceae bacterium
CGTAGCCCTACGCAGCAGTTTCCCGCTAACTCGTCGATCAATTCATGCCGTCATCCTGCTCGGGCACGAATTGTGGACCTACCGATCTGACGGCTGTCCCTGATGGTGGGTTGAACTGCTCCAGCTGCCCGGTGCAGATCGCATGGCCGCCCGCGATCCGCCCCCGCGATCCGCCGCAGTACCGCTGGCGACATTCCAGCCCGTTTCGCAAACTGCTTCGTCTTGCCGGAAAGCTTGTTTGCCACCCATTCGCTGTTACTCTGTCGGCTCCCGGAATTCGAGGAGGGCAGCATGCGTGCGTCCGGACTACTGCGCTTGGCCAAAAGATTTCGCTTCGCCCTGCTTGCCGTTGTTCTTGCCACACCGTCGCTTGCCCAGACAACGGCGCCGGCGCCCGAGGCGCCGACCGGCCGTGTCGACAAGCCGGCGAGCACGGCCGCCCGGGACATGGTCGCGGCCGCCAATCCGCTGGCCGCCGAAGCCGGCCGGCAGATCCTCGCCAAAAGCGGCAGCGCGGTCGATGCAGCGGTGGCCGTTCAGTTCGTGCTCAACCTCGTCGAGCCGCAAAGCTCGGGCGTCGGCGGCGGCGCCTTTCTTCTTCACTGGGACGGTGCTCGGGTCACCACGCTAGACGGACGCGAGACCGCACCCGCCGCGGCCAGGCCCGAGCGATTCATGGGACCGGACGGCAAACCGATGGCCTTCTACGACGCCGTGGTTGGCGGGCGCTCCGTGGGCGTGCCCGGCACACTCGCCCTCCTTCAGACGGCACACCGGCGCTGGGGTAAGCTGCCGTGGGCGGACGTGATCGCGCCCGCAATCCGCCTGGCGGAAGGTGGCTTCACCGTCTCGCCGCGCCTCAACGGGCTGCTCGGACAGGACGAATATTTGCGGCAGGACCCGCTCTCGCGCGACTACTTCTATCAGGCGGACGGCAGCCCGAAGCCGGTCGGCACCGTCCTGAAGAACCCGGCCTTTGCAAGGACGCTGCGCGAGATTGCCGAAAAAGGAGCCGAAGCCTTGTACAGCGGCGGCATTGCCGCCGACATCGTGGCCACCGTGACGCGCCATCCGACCAATCCCGGCGACATGACGCTGGACGATCTCCAAAACTACCGGGTCGAGGAGCGGGAACCCGTCTGCGGAGCCTATCGCAGCTGGCGGATATGCGGCATGGGCCCGCCGAGTTCCGGCGGCATCGCGGTCCTTCAGATGCTCGGCACGCTCGAAGACCAGGATCTCGGTTCGATGAAGCCCGGGCCGGACGTGGCGCACTGGCTCGCCGAGGCCGGCCGCCTCGCCTTTGCCGACAGGGCTCTCTTTCTGGGCGACCCCGCCTTTGTCGACGTGCCTGTCCGTGGCCTCCTTGATCCTGCCTATCTGAAGAGCCGCGCGGCGCTGCTTGGCCCCGACCGCTCGATCGGCAAGGCGAAGGCCGGCGATCCGCCATTCCAGAAGACGGAATTCCGTTTCGCGCCGTCCGGGGGCGTCGAGTTCGGGACAAGCCACATCTCGATCATCGACCGCAACGGCCATGGCGTGTCGATGACGACCACGATCGAAGATGGATTTGGTGGGCGTCTCATGACGCGGAGCGGGTTCCTCCTCAACAACGAGCTTACCGACTTCAGCTTTTCGCCGAGCCAAGACGGCAGCCCGGTGGCCAACCGGGTCGAGGCGGGAAAAAGGCCGCGCTCGTCCATGGCGCCGATGATCGTTTTCGATCCACAAGGCAAGCTCCACGCCGTGCTGGGCTCGCCCGGCGGCAGCCAGATCATTCCTTACGTGGCCAGAACGCTGGTGGCGCTGCTGGACTGGAAGCTCGATCCCCAGGTTGCCGTCGACATGCCCAATTTCGGCAGCCGCAACGGGCCGACCGAACTCGAGGCGGGAACCGAGGCCGAAGGCTGGAAGGCGGACCTCGAGGCAAGGGGCCACGAGGTGAAGGTCATCGACATGAATTCCGGGCTTCAGGCGATCGTGGTCGGGCCCGACGGCCTCAGCGGCGGCGCCGACAGCCGCCGCGAAGGTGTGGCCATCGGCAATTGAAACGGCAGCTATCCGCGCGGAGCGATTGGTTTCCAAGATTGCCGGACCGTCAAGCTCGGTAGGCCCGCAATCCAATAGTGTCCCTGGAATGGCTGATCCGCTTTCCGGCTGATGGCCTGCCCGAGGCAGCTGCAGAGAAGCAATGTTCCGACCGCTCCGTGCGAGATTATCGCGAGATCCCCACCGCGGTGGGTCGCCACAATTCGATCAACCGCCTCGCGGATTCGTCGTTGGGCATCTATTGCTCGTTCCCAGCCGCGAACGCTCTCCTCTGGATAAGCAAAGAAGGCATCGGCAACCTTTTCGAACTCAGCTGCCGGCAAGAAGCCTGTTGCACTTCTGTCGTTCTCGCCGAGACCGCTTGCCACTTCGATGCCGAGCCGTAGCCGCGCAGCCAGCATTGCTGCTGTTTCGGTCGCCTTGACCTCTGTGCTGGCCCAAATCGAAGTTACTTCGGCGACAACCGGGCCTTCGACAAACCGCCGCATCCGCGCAACACCGCCATCGCTTAATCTCCAGCGATCAACTGGAATAAGTGGATCGATCCTTACCTCTGGGTGCGTGATAAAGATCAAGTTCGTCATGCTCGCGACCATCGCAAAAGGAAATCGGCTTTCCACCCATTTTCATGACACCTTCAGATAACGTGGCAGCCGAAGGTCTTCGAGTCTTGTTATCAGCCACCACACCAATGCAGAAGTCACAACGTGCGCCGCGCAATAAAGCAGGGTTGCCCATTTCCTGCCGTCGCGCGAAAGAGTCGGACGGCGATCCAGGCCGCACAACGCCCGATTGTCGGAGGTTTTCCCGTAGCGGGCCCGGTTATTTACTGTGTCAATCCCGACGGCCGGGCAACTATCGACGTCCATGAACAGTTGGTCACCAGCCAAACGAGGCGGCTGTCGGCGATCACCTTATCCGATGCTTCAGAGCAGCCTGCCCAGAAACTCGTCGATCTCGTGGCCGGGCCTGAAGCGGCCGATGCGCTTGATTTCCCACTGCAGCCTGATGCCGGACGTCTCCAGCACCCGCGCCCGCACCGTCTCGCCGAGGAACTCGAGGTCGTAGCCGGTGGCATTGCCGGTGTTGATCATGAAGTTGCAGTGCATCGGCGACATCTGCGCGCCGCCGATCATCAGCCCGCGGCAGCCGGCCCGGTCGATCTCCTTCCAGGCCGATGTGCCTTCCGGATTCCTGAACGTCGACCCGCCGGTCTTTTCGCGGATCGGCTGCACGGTCTCCCGGTGATGCTGGACCGCGTCCATGGCTGCGGCGATCGCATCGCCGTCTTCAGGATAACCCTCGAGAACCGCCGAGACGAAGATCAGCCCGGCCGGCGCGGCAGAGTGCCGGTAGGCGTAGCCCATGTCGGCATTGCTCAGCGTGTGGACCCTGCCCTTCCGGTCGAGAGCCCGCACCTCCACCACGCGTTCCCGCGTTTCGACGCCGTTGGCGCCAGCATTCATCCGGAGCGCCCCACCAAGCGCCCCGGGAATGCCGTGATAAAAATGAAAACCGCCGATGCCGGCCTGGCGCGCGACCGCCGCCAGCCGCTTGTCGGGAAGTGCCGCACCGGCCCTGATTTGCGTCGGCGACAGGATTTCGGCTTCGCCAAAACCCTTCGCCGAAAGTCGCACCACGAAGCCGCGAATGCCGCCGTCCCGCACCAGGAGGTTCGAGCCGACGCCGACCACCGTCACCGGAACGTCCTCGGGCACGGCCTCCAGGAACGCGACGAGGTCGGCTTCGTCGGCCGGCTGATAAAGCGCCTCGGCGAGTCCTCCGGCACGAAACCAGGTGACCTTTTCCATCTCGGCATTGGCACTCAGCCGCCCGCGCAGGCCCGAAAGCCGCGCGCCAAGCGACTCGACCAGGGCCGCGTCGTGCTTCATGCCGCCCCGCCGTCGAGCGCAGCCAATTCCTCCGGAAGCGCATAGGCCCACTGAGTGATGCTGCCGGCCCCCAGGAACACGACGAAATCGCCTGGCTTCGCCCGCTCCCTGATCAGCGGCGCGATTGCCGCCGCCTCTGCGACGTAGCGCGCATCGCGATGGCCTCCGGAGCGGATGCGGCGCACCAGCTTTTCCGAACTGATACCGTCGATTGGCTCCTCGCCGGCCGCATAGACCGGGGCCAGGAGAACCGTGTCGGCATCGTTGAAGCAGGCCGAGAACTCGTTGAACAGATCGCGCAGCCTGGTGAAGCGATGCGGCTGCGCGACCGCGATCACGCGGCCGCGCGACGATTCGCGCGCCGCCTTCAGCACGGCCTTGATCTCCACCGGGTGATGACCGTAGTCGTCGAATATCTCGACGCCGTTCCAGGCCCCGGTGCGCGTGAAGCGGCGTTTCACCCCCCCGAAGGCGGACAGGCCCCTCCTTATGGACTCGGCGCCGATGCCGAGTTCATGCGCCACGGCGATCGCCGCCGTGGCGTTCGAAACGTTGTGGCGGCCGGGCATGGGCAGGACGAGCCCGTCGATGCGTGTCTCCCCGCCTGTCTTTCGGTTGCGGACGACGACGTCGAAAGTCGACGCGACGCCATCCATGCGGTGGTCCTCGAAGCGCACGTCGGCCTGGGCATTGCCACCATAGGTGATGACGCGCCGGTCCTCGATGCGGGCGACCATCGCCTGCACTTCCGGGTGATCGGTACACATCACGCCGAATCCGTAGAAGGGCACGTTTTCGACGAATTGGCGAAAGGCCTCGCGCACCCTGTCGAAGGTGCCGTAGTGATCGAGATGCTCGGGGTCGATGTTGGTCACGACCGCGATGTCGGCGGGCAGCTTCAGGAAGGTGCCGTCGCTCTCGTCGGCCTCGACGACCATCCATTCGCCGGCGCCCATCCGGGCGTTGGTGCCATACGCATTGATGATGCCGCCGTTGACGACGGTCGGATCGAGCCCGCCTGCATCGAGCAGCGTCGCCACCATGGACGTCGTCGTGGTCTTGCCATGCGTGCCGCCGATGGCGACCGCCTGGCGGAACCGCATCAGTTCGGCGAGCATCTCGGCGCGCCTCACCACGGGCAGCAACTTCTCGCGCGCCGCCTGCAGTTCCGGATTGCTTTTCTTGATCGCCGTCGAGATGACCACCACCTCGGCGTCGCCGAGATTCTCGGCGCTGTGCCCCACGAAGCAGGCGATGCCCTTGTCGCGCAGCCTCTGCACGTTGGCGCTGTCGGTCTGGTCGGACCCCTGGACCCGATAGCCGAGATTGTGCAGCACCTCGGCAATGCCGCTCATGCCGATCCCGCCGATACCAATGAAATGCACCAGGCCGATGCTTTGCGGCATCTTCATGCGCGATTCTTCTCCCTGAACTCGGTTGCAGACTGGCCGGACGAGATAGCCTCTGCAAGGTCGGCGAGCAACCGCGCCGCGTCCGGTTTCCCAGCCGATCCGGCAGAAGCCGCCATTTTAGCCAACCGTTCGGGATCGCCCATGGCACCGCCGATCAGCTTCGCCAGCCGGTCCGTCGACAGCGACGCCTGGGCATGCACCTCGGCCCCGCCCGCGGCGGCCAGCGCAGCCGCATTTGCCGCCTGATCATGGTCGAGAGCATGCGGATAGGGGACGAGGAACGCCGGCCTGCCGATCACCGCAATCTCGGAGACGGTCGAGGCGCCCGAGCGTGAAATGACCAGCTGAGCATCGGCGATGCGCCCCGCCAGGTCGGCGAAGAAAGGCTTGACCTCGGCCCCGATCCCGAGGCCGGCATAGGCGGCCCCGACCCTCTCGGCATCCTCGTGCCGAGCCTGCTGCGTCACGGCGAGCCGCGCACGCTCGGTTCCGGGCAACGCCGCCAGGGCCGCCGGAACCGCATCCGAGAAGAACTGCGCCCCTTGGCTGCCCCCGAAGACCAGCAGCCGGAACGGCTCGCCGGGACCGGAGGCGCGGTAGGGCGTCGCCGCCGCTGCGATGACTGCGGGACGCACCGGATTTCCGGTGATCACGGTCTTGTCCCGGTACGCCGTCGATCCCTCGTCGAGGAAGCCGCCGGCAATCGCCTTTGCCCGGGAGGCCAGGGCCTTGTTGGCGCGGCCCATGACGGCGTTCTGCTCATGGATGATGATCGGAACGCCGCGCCGCGTGGCGGCGTAGAGGGGCGGCAGCGTGGGGTAGCCGCCGAAGCCGACCACCACAGCGGGGCCGATGCGGCGGATCAGCGAGCTCGCCTGGCGCACGCCGCGCCAGATGCTCCAGAAGGAGGCGAGAAGCGCGACCGGGTTCCTCGAGGCGAGCGTGGCGGAGTCGATGGCGTGCACCGCTTCTGCCGGGAAGCCCCCGGCATAGCGTTCGGCCCGATCATCCGTTGCAAGATGCACGATCCAGCCGCGCCCGGCCATTTCATGGGCCAGCGCCTCGGCCGG
Organism: Rhizobiaceae bacterium; assembly: GCA_020696915.1. Classification (GTDB taxonomy): domain Bacteria; phylum Pseudomonadota; class Alphaproteobacteria; order Rhizobiales; family Rhizobiaceae; genus JAJFMR01. Next base: position 6,424 of record JAJFMR010000103.1, read on the forward strand.
AAACAGGTGCCCGCCGGTACCGCCGGCGCAAAGGAGGATCGTGGCGGTCGCCATGCGGCTTGCGCTATTCCGCCGGCAAGGCGCGCGGCATGCGTTCGAGCCCGGCGGTTTTGCGCTTTTCCGGCCGCCTTCTGGTCAGCGCCAGCACCATGCCCATGGAGACGGCGATGGCAATGAGCGACGACCCGCCGTAGGAGATGAAGGGAAGCGTCATCCCCTTGGCCGGCATGAGCTGCAGGTTGACGCCCATATTGATAACGGACTGGAAGCCGAACACCACCACCAGACCGGCCACGGCATAGCGTGTGAAATCATCCTGCTCCTTCAGCGCCGTGTTCAGGCCGCGCAGGACGATGAAGGCGAAGATCAGCATGATGATCACGCAAAGCACGATGCCGAACTCCTCGCCGGCGACGGAGAACACGAAATCGGCATGGCTGTCGGGTATCAGGCGCTTGATCGTGCCCTCGCCAGGACCGACGCCGAACCAGCCGCCCTGCACCACCGCGTCGCGACCCATGTCCACCTGGAAAGTGTCACCCTCGCCCGTCAGGAAGCGGTCGATGCGCCCGGCGACGTGCGGGAATGCCGAATAGGCGGCAACGGCCCCCGCCACGCCCAGACCGCCGATCGTTGCGATCCACAGCCAGGGCATTCCCGCCATGAAGAACATCGCTCCCCAGGTGCCCATCACCAGGATCGTCTGGCCGAGATCGGGCTGCGCCACCAGGAGCGCAACCACCACGCCGAGCAGGATGAGCGCAAACAGGTTGCCGGGGATGTCCGGCTGGCGCCGGTGCTCGGCGAACAGCCAGGCGCAGATGATCACGAAGGCAGGCTTCAGGAATTCCGAGGGCTGCACCGACACGCCGAACAGCGAGATCCACCGATGCGATCCCTTCACCTCGACGCCGACGAACAGCACCGCCACCATAAGGGCCAGCATGGCCGCGAGCATTGCCAGCGCCAGCCTGCGGATCTGGCGGGCATCTAGGAAGGAAACGACAAGCATCACCGCGAGCGCCGGAATCATGAACACGATCTGCCTGGTCGCGAAATGGAAGCTGTCGAGGCCGATGCGTTCGGCGACTGCCGGGCTGGCTGCGAAGGACAGCACGATCCCCAGCCCCATCAGCGACAGAAAGGCTGCCAGGAACCATCGGTCGACGGTCCACCACCAGTTGGCCACTGGGCTGCGGTCGAGCCGGCTCGGCATCAGTTCATCCCTCCAATCGGCTTGACGCCCTCGATGGCATGCACGGCTTGCCTGAAGGCTTCGCCGCGGATCTCGAAATTCTTGTACTGGTCGAAACTGGCGCAGGCCGGCGACAGCAGCACGACGGCTTCGCGGGACGGGTCGTTTGCCGCATCGCGGGCGGCATGCTCGACGGCAGCCTCCAACGTGCCGGCGATCTCGTAAGCCACGGCTTCGCCGAGCGTCGCCGAAAAGGCCGGAGCAGCCTCGCCGATGAGATAGGCCTTGGCGATGCGTGCAAAATGACTGCGCAGAGGTTCGATGCCTCCCTCCTTGGGGAGCCCGCCGGCAATCCAGTAGATACGCGGGAAGCTCGACAGGGCTGGTGCTGCGGCGTCGGCATTCGTCGCCTTGGAATCATTGACGAACAGGACGTTGCCCTTCCTCCCGACCTGTTCCATGCGATGTGCCAGGCCCGGAAAGCTCTCGAGACCCGCCTGGATCTCGCCGAGGTCGAGGCCGACCTTGAGGCAGGCCGCGACCGCAGCGAGAGCGTTCTGGGCATTGTGCTGGCCACGCAGCGAGCCGATGCCTTCCAGGAAGCCGATGCGGCTGTAGCGTCCGTTCCTGGCTTCCATGAGGTTGGCGCCGTCGGCAAAATACCCGTCGGTCAGGGGCAGGCGTTTGGAAATGCGGGTAACGCCCTTTCCTGCCCTTTCGAGCCGATCGGCGATCTGCGCGCAATAGACGTCGTCGACGCCGATGATCGCCGTGTCGGAGCCGGCGACCAGCCGCTCCTTGATCGCCGCGTAATGCTGCATCGTGCCGTGGCGGTCGAGATGGTCCGGCGTCAGGTTGAGAAGCACGCCCGCGCTCGGGTCGATCGAGGGCGCCAGGTCGATCTGGTAGGAGGAGCACTCGACGACATGAAAGCGGGCGGGCGCGGGCGGATCGAGCGTCATCACTGCGCGTCCGATGTTGCCGCCAACCTGCGTGTCGCGGCCCGCCGCACTCAGAATATGGCCGGCCAGCGCAGTCGTCGTCGACTTCCCGTTCGTTCCGGTAATCGCCACGAAAGGCGATCCCGGCGCGGTCGCCCGCCGTTCCCGGGCGAGAATCTCGACATCGCCGATGATCTCGACGCCGCTGCCGCGCGCCAGTTCCAC
>JAJFMR010000522.1 GCA_020696915.1 Rhizobiaceae bacterium
TCGACGGTCATGTCGGAGAACAGGGAAGGTGCCCTTGCCGCCGCGGAGCATCTGGTCAAGCTCGGCCACCGGCGCATAGCGTTCCTGGGCGGTTTTGCCGACACGGCGGTCGTCGGAGAACGTCTGTCCGGATTTCGGGACGCCTTGATGGGAGCGGGCCTGGAGCCCTCCGACGATCTGGTATTCCATTCGGCGCCGTCGAGGGCGGGGGGAGCCGACGCCATTGGCCGCGCCATGCTGGCGGCGAAACCGCCGACCGCGGCGCTCTGCCTCAACGATGCCGTCGCCTTCGGCGTATGCGACGGACTGAGAACGCGGCACATCGAGCCTGGCCGGGATTTTGCGGTCGTCGGGTTCGACGACGTGATCGAGGCGAAGACGGCGGTCCCGGCGCTGACCACGGTGTCCGTCGATCCGCAGGGAATGGGCCGGCGGGCCGCCCAGCTGCTGCTTAAGCAGATCAATTCGGGAAGCACGGAACCGGAGGCGATCGTGACTTCGGTGCGGCTCGTGATCCGCCAGAGCTGCGGCTCCGGTGAGCGGGTTTCCTTGCAGAGGAAGGCATCATGACGGCGCGCTGGGGCCTGATCGGGGCCAGCACCATCGCCCGCGAATGGGTGATCGGGGCGATCCGCGCGACCGGCGGCGAGGTCGTCAGCGTGATGAGTGCCAGCCCGGAGCGCGGCCGCGCCTACGCAGCGGCGAACGCCATCGCGAACTCGGCGGCGACGATCGATGCGATCGTTTCCGATCCTCGCATCGACGCCGTCTACATTTCGACCACCAACGAGCTGCACCGCGATCAGGCAATCGCCGCTGCCAGGGCCGGCAAGCACGTGCTTTGCGAAAAGCCGCTGGCGCTGTCGCTCGCCGATGCCCATGCAATGGCCAGCGCGGCCCGCGAGGCCGGCGTCGTGCTCGCCACCAATCATCACCTTCGCAATGCCTCCAGTCACCGCGCAATGCGCGCAGCCGTCGCCGCTGGCCGCATCGGCAAAGTGCTCTCGGCGCGGGTGTTTCATGCCGTCTACCTGCCGCCGCATCTGCAGGGCTGGCGGCTCGACAGGCCGGACCGCGGCGGGGGCGTCATCCTCGACATCACCGTCCATGACGCCGACACATTGCGCTTCGTGCTCGGCGAGGACCCGGTCGAAGTCGTCGCGCTGTCGCAGGACGGAGGCATGGGCAGCCAGGGTCTCGCCGACTCCGTGATGGGCGTCATACGTTTCGGTTCCGGCGCGATCGCCCAGTTCCATGATGCCTTCACCACGAAATACGCCGGAACCGGCTTCGAGGTGCATGGCACCGACGGCTCGCTGATCGGCCGCGACGTGATGACCCAGCGGGCGGCCGGTACCGTCGCCCTGCGCACCGCGGCCGGCGAAGAGCAGCTGCCCCTCGACACCAGGAACCTCTACGAGACGGCGCTGGAAGCATTCCACGCAGCCATGGCAGGCGAAGGGAGGCCGGCTGCCACTGCCGAGGACGGCATCTGGTCGCTGGCGACCGGCCTGGCCGTGGCGGAAGCCGCGCGAAGCGGCGCCGCCATCAGGATCGAACCTCCGTTCCGGGATTTTCAATGAGCAAGGTGATCAGCCCGGCCGCCGCCGCCGCACTCATTCCGGATGGCGCCGTCGTCTCGGTTTCCTCGTCGAGCGGTCTTGGCTGCCCGGACCTCGTGCTGAAGGCGATCGGCGACCGCTTCGAAGCGACCGGCCAGCCGCGCGACCTCACCACGCTGCATCCCATCGCCGCGGGCGACATGAGCGGCATCAAGGGCGTCGACCATATCGCCAGGCAGGGCCTGCTCGGGAAGATCCTGGCCGGTTCCTACCCCTCCGGACCGTCTTCTTCGGAGCCACCGCTGATCTGGCAGATGATCACGGGTAACCGGATCCCCGCCTACAACATCCCTTCCGGCATCCTGTTCGACATGCACAGGGAGGCCGCGGCGAAGCGTCCGGGCGTCCTCACCAAGGTGGGTCTCGACACCTTTGTCGACCCGGACCGGCAGGGATGCGCCATGAACGGCCTGGCGAGCGCCGAGCCGGTGGTCAGGAAGGTCAATTTCGAGGGCGAGGAATGGCTCTATTTTCCAGCCATCGCGCCTTCCGTTGCGATCATCAGGGCGACGACGGCCGACGAGCGCGGCAATCTCACCTACGAGCATGAGGGCGCCTATCTCGGGGGTCTCGACCAGGCGCTTGCGGCGCGCAACAATGGCGGCATCGTGATTGCCCAGGTCAAGCGGATCGCCAAGGGCGGCACGCTGAAGCCGCATGACGTGAGGGTGCCGGGCATGCTGGTCGACCATCTCGTCGTCGACGCCGAGCAGAAGCAGACGACGCAGACCGGCTACGACCCGGCCATCTCGGGCGAGATCTTTCGTCCGCTGGGTTCGTTCCGCGTGCCGGAATTCAACATACAGAAGGTGATTGCCCGCCGCGTGGCACAGGAACTGCAATCCGGCAGCTGCGTCAATCTCGGCTTCGGCATCTCCGCCAACGTGCCCCGGATC